>JALYOU010000174.1 GCA_030856725.1 Pseudomonadota bacterium | reverse complement strand
CTGATTACCTGGGACTGCCCGATGCATCCCTGGAGTTGAAGCTCACGCCCAACCGCGCGGATTGTTTCAGCGTGCGCGGCATTGCCTACGACGTTGCGGCCGCATTCCAGTCGGAAGTTGTGCCGTTCGACGCGACGCCGATGCCGGCGCTGCACGATGCGGCGTTGCAGGTGCAGCTGGATGCGGGCGCGAAAGTGCCGCGCTTCGTTGGCCGGGTGATCGAGAACGTGGACGGCAGCGTCGCGTCGCCGGTCTGGATGGCCGAACGCTTGCGCCGTAGCGGCGTTCGTCCGATCAGTTTTCTGGTCGATGTCACCCAGTACGTGATGCTGGAGCTTGGCCAGCCCATGCATGCGTTCGATCGCGACACGCTGCAGGGTCCGATCGTTGTGCGTCACGCGCGTGCCGGCGAAACGCTGAAGTTGCTGGATGGACGCAGTGCATCGCTCGATGGTGAATTTCTCGTCGTGTCCGATAGCCAAGGCGGCCCGGGAAATCGCCCCGTTGCGCTCGGCGGCATCATGGGCGGGCATGACACGCGCGTGACCGATGCGACGCGCAACGTGTTCCTGGAAGCCGCGCACTGGATTCCGTCTGCGATCATCGGCCTGGGCCGCAAGCTCGGCCTGCACACCGATGCCGGGCATCGCTTCGAACGTGGCGTCGATCCGGAAATGCCGCGCATCGCCATCGAAGTTGCCACGCGCCTGATCGTCGAGATCGCCGGTGGCGCGCCGGGGCCGGTGATCGAGGCGACATTACCTGATCATTTGCCCAAGCCTGTTTCGATCACCCTGCGTCGCGCGCGTCTGGCCCGCGTGCTGGGCTTGCAGATCGCCGACAACGAAGTCGAACGCATCCTTCGAGCGCTGGGCCTCGAAGTCGATGTGACTGCTGAAGGCTGGAACGTGACGCCGCCGACGCGGCGCTTCGACATCGCCATCGAGGAAGACCTGATCGAGGAGATCGCTCGCATTCACGGCTACGACGCGATCCCCGTCACCTTGCCCGGCAGTGCAACGCGCATTGCCGCGCCCAGTGAGACGCGCATCGACGATGCAGTGGTGCGCCGGCACATGGCCACACGCGATTTCCTGGAAGCGATTAATTACGCCTTCGTCGATCAGGCATTGCTCACACATTGGAAGGCTGTTGAAGGCGTCGTGCCGCTGGCCAATCCGCTCAGCGCCGATCTGGGCGCCATGCGCACGCAACTTCTGCCGGGCGTCGTTGCTGCGCTCGCACGCAATACCGCCCGCCAGCAATCACGCGTGCGACTGTTCGAAATCGGCAAGGTATTCCATGACGACGGCGACACGGCACCGAGGGAAACCCTACGTGTCGCGGCGGTTGCATGTGGCGACGTCGGGAGTGAGCAGTGGGGTAGCCCGGCACGTCTGGTCGATTTCCATGACCTGAAAGGAGACCTCGACAGCCTCGCAGCCTTGTCCGGCGCCGTGCTCGAATACAGTCCATCGCAGGTGGTCGCCGGTCATCCGGGGCGCTCGGCAGACGTGTTCCGCGACGGCCACAAGATCGGCTGGATCGGCCAGCTGCATCCGCGCCTGCAACGCGCGCTCGATCTTGAAGCCGATGTCATCGCTTTTGAGGTTGATCTCGAACCTCTGCTGTCTCGCAGCATTGCCCGCGCCGAACCGCAGTCCAGGTTCCCGTCCGTCCGCCGGGACCTCGCGTTCGTCGTCCCGCAGACCGTGTCCTGGGACATGCTTTCGGCAACCGCGCGTAGCGCCGCAGGCCCATTTTTGCGTGATCTTGTGCTGTTCGACCGCTACGTCGGCAGGGGGGTCGAAACCGGATTCAAGAGCCTCGCTATGGGCTTGATTCTGCAAGAGAGTTCCCGCACGCTCACCGACCGCGATGTGGACGCCGTGGTGGCCGATGTGGTGGCTGCCTTGCAACGCGACCACGACGCGTCGATTCGCAGCTGATGTTGCTCAGGGGGACAACATGGCATTGACCAAGGCCGAAATGGCCGAGCGGCTGTTCGACGAGGTTGGTCTGAACAAGCGCGAGGCAAAAGAGTTCGTCGACGCATTCTTCGTGGCGTTGCGCGAAGCGCTGGAGCGTGGGCGGCAGGTGAAGCTTTCGGGCTTCGGCAATTTCGACTTGCGCCGAAAGAACCAGCGCCCTGGGCGCAATCCTAAAACCGGCGAAGAGATTCCGATCTCCGCACGCACGGTGGTGACATTCCGCCCGGGCCAGAAGCTCAAGGAGCGGGTCGAGGCTTATACCGGCACCGGCAGCGGGAACGGGCATGCTTGATCCGGGCAGCAACCGCGAACTGCCGCCGATCCCGGCCAAGCGCTACTTCACCATCGGTGAGGTCAGCGAGCTGTGCGACGTCAAACCGCACGTGCTGCGCTACTGGGAAACCGAGTTTCCAAGCCTCAAACCCGTCAAGCGCCGCGGCAACCGCCGCTATTACCAGCGCCACGATGTGCTGATGATCCGCCAGATCCGGGGCCTGCTGTACGAACAGGGCTACACGATTGGTGGTGCGCGGTTGCGGCTGGATGGTGAAGGCGGCAAGCAGGAGTCGGCGATGAGTTCGCAGATCGTCAAGCAGGTGCGGCTTGAGCTGGAAGAAGTGCTGGTTCTGCTGCGCAGGTAATCGCATTCGCCTGTCAGGGCGCGCGGTAGCGGTGGAAGTGTCATAAGCCCAGCGATTTAATAGTGCGGCGCGCGGCGGCTCGGTCGCAGTTCATAGGTATGTGCTGTGGCGGCGCGGCGGCGCGCTATAATTTCATCCGATGTCGGGGCGTAGCGCAGCCTGGTAGCGCATCTGCCTGGGGGGCAGAGGGTCGTCGGTTCAAATCCGGCCGTCCCGACCAAAGCTTGTTATCGACGAAAGCCCGGCCGATGCCGGGTTTTTTGTTTTTGCAGGAGCGGCTTTCACTCGCGAGCTCATAATCCTCGGCGAAGAAGTTGCGGCTAAGAGCCGCTCCTCCAACAGCTAGCCATATCTCGGCTGGTTGTCCGAAGCTCAACACAAGCTGAAACACCCTTTGGCCCGACCGTGAATTGAACCTGCGGCAGCGTAGGCTGCGCGCACCGCCCCGGAAAGGATTCGCATGCGTCGTCCACTCATTGCCTTGTTGTTTGCGATTGCGATGCTGCCGCAGGCCTTCGCACAATCGCCGGCCGAACCGACAGTACCGCCGCCTGCCTCATCCGGGACCAGCAAGACGACGATCGACAGGGCGGCGGCCGACAAGGCCATGACCAATAAGGTCATGGCAGAGAAGGCCATCGACAACACTGCGATCGACAACACGGTCATCGACAGCACGGTCGTA
This sequence comes from Pseudomonadota bacterium, assembly GCA_030856725.1. Classification (GTDB taxonomy): domain Bacteria; phylum Pseudomonadota; class Gammaproteobacteria; order Xanthomonadales; family Xanthomonadaceae; genus JALYOU01. Next base: position 612 of record JALYOU010000174.1, on the reverse strand, counting down.
GACCTCGGCACGGTGGTTGTCACCGGATCGCAACCGGGGCCAGGCCTGTGGAAAGTCATGAAGGGCGATCACACCTTGTGGATCCTCGGCACGCAGTCACCGTTGCCCAAACGCATGGTGTGGGATTCGGCCAATGTGCAGCGCGTAATCGCCCAATCGCAGGAGGTTCTCGGCCCCAACGGTATAGCAGTCAAGACCAACCAGGGCATGTTCCGCACGCTGTTGTTGGTACCGTCGCTGCTCAAGGCGCGCAAGAATCCCGACGGAAAAACCCTGCAGGAATTGCTACCGCCCGCGCAGTACGCGCGCTGGCAAGCGTTGAAGCAGCGCTACATCGGTCGGGATCGTGGTATCGAGAAATGGAGGCCGGTGTTCGCGGCGCTCGAGTTGTACAACAAGGCCATCGAACGTTCGGGCATGAGCCAGGCCGGCGTCGTGCAACCGGTGGTGTCGGCTGCGATGAAGCAGGGCAAGGTCAAGGGCACGACCACCGCGATCACGGTCACGATTGACAATCCAAAAGCTGCCGTCAAGGCGTTCTCCGCTGAATCGTTGGACGATCTAGATTGCTTTAACCGCACGCTCGACCGCATTGAGGGCGACCTTGGCACG
>JALYOU010000168.1 GCA_030856725.1 Pseudomonadota bacterium | reverse complement strand
TCGGCTCGTGGGCATCGCTGTGGTCCGTGGCCGAGCGCGACGCGGACGGCAATCGCCACGAAGGCGATGTCATTTCCCTTGACACGCGCAACAGCCTGGTGCGCGCCTCGGAGCGGCGCATGATCGCCACGCTCGGCGTCGAGGACCTGGTCATCGTCGATACGCCCGATGCGACCTTGATCGCGCGCAAGGACCGCGTGCAGGACGTCAAGCAGATCGTCGACCTGCTCAAGGCCGCGGGCCGCCAGGAGCACCTGTTCCATCGCAAAGTGTACCGGCCGTGGGGTAATTACGATTCGATCGACATGGGCGAGCGCTTCCAGGTCAAGCGGATCGAGGTCAAGCCAGGCGGCGTGCTCAGCTTGCAGAAACACGGCCAGCGCGCGGAGCACTGGATCGTGGTGTCCGGCACGGCGGAAGTGACCTGCGACGACAGGGTCTTCGACCTGCACGAAAACGAAAGTACCTACATCCCGCTGGGCAGCGTGCACCGGCTGCGCAATCGCGGGACCGAGCCGGTGGAACTGATCGAGGTGCAGTCGGGTAAATATCTGGGCGAGGACGACATCGTGCGGCTGGAGGATGTTTATGGCCGGAGTTGACCATGGACGCAGCGGTCTGCCCGTTACCCGGGCCTGAATTTTTGGGTAGTGCCCCTTGTTCACCGTCGCTGTTCTTTGCATTCGAGCGGCCTCAGTCGCGATTTCTGTAATAAAGCTACCGCTGGGACCTCTCCGATAAACCCAGCTGAGGACATGCTCGCGTGGCCGCTGGGCCGCGCCCAAAATGACATGTCAGCCCCTCGAAGAAACGCCGCGCAGTACGGTCATCGATTGCGGAGGAAACCATCCAGACACGCGTAACCTGTTGCTCGAATGCGCCAGGCGGTTCGTCTTGACGCAACGGCTCACGGGTTGTGTCGAGCCCGTCACTATCGAACATGGCCCCCGACGTCGGTTGTTGTTAACGTGTCGCGTCAGGGGGGCGAATGGAAAAGTTACGGCAGGAACTGCGCATCAGCGTGAAAGGGCTGGATCTGGGCATGTTCGTCTGCCGCCTCGACCGGCCGTGGCTGGAAACATCGTTTCCGCTGCAGGGCTTCACGGTGCGCACCGATCAGGAACTGCAGACCTTGCGGCGCAGCTGCAACCACGTGTATGTCGATATCGCCGCGGGACGTGCGCCGGATGTGCGCTATATCGAGTTCGACGACGACGAGCTGGTGGAGGACGCGCGCAAGCACGATGAGATCTCCGATTTGCGCAAGACCCACTGGACCGTACAGGCCGATTTCGATGAGGAACTGGCAACGGCCAGTACGGTGCACGACGTCCTGCAGCGGGGAATCGAAGAGATCATGGAAGATCTTAAGAGCGGCCGTGACCTGGACCTGCGCAAGTTGCGTGTGGGAGTCGACGCGATGATCGATTCCATCATCCGCAATCCCTCCGCATTCAACTGGCTGCGGGAAATCAAGCGCAAGGACAACTACACCTACGAGCATGCGTTGAGCTGTTCGGTTTGGGCGGCGAGCTTCGGCAGGCACTTGGGCATGGAGCAGGAAGAATTGCGCGAACTGGCGCTGGGCGGCCTGCTTTTCGACCTAGGCAAGATGCGGCTTCCTGCACCGTTGCTCGGGAAACTGACCAAGCTGGATGCTGACGACATTCGCCTGGTGCGGTCGCATGTACAGCACGGGCTCGACATCCTCGCTGGCACGCCGGACATGCCGGCGGCCATCATCCAGATGGTCGCCACGCATCACGAGCGCTATGACGGATCCGGGTATCCGCACGGGCTTGCCGGCACCGCGATCCCCATCGGCGGACGCATCCTGGGGTTGATCGACAGTTATGACGCCATGACTAGCCGACGCCCCTACGCGACCAGCCGCTCGCCACACCAGGCCGTCACCGAGCTGTACCTGCATCGCGACACCCTGTTCCAGGGAGAACTGGTCGAACAGTTCATCCAGACCTGCGGGATTTACCCCACGGGGTCATTGGTGGAACTGTCAGACGGGCGGGTAGGCGTGGTCACTGCAGTGCATAGCCTGAAGCGGCTGCGGCCCAGCGTGATGGTGTTGCTGGATGACAAGCTGCAGCCGCTGGCCGAATTCCGCACACTCGATCTGGGCCAGGTGCGCAAAGACGAACAAGGGCGTCCGCTCAGCATCCGGCGCGGCTTGCCGCCGGGATCGCACGGACTTGATGCGGCCACGCTGTTCCTCGACTAGGCGGCATCAGCATGAACCTGCTTGAGGACGAACTCACCGGCCTGCACAACCGCCGCGGCTTTCAGTCGCTGCTGCAGCGCCACGTCCAGAATGCCAACCAGCGGCAGAACAATCTTGCGTTGATCGTGATCGACGTGGACGGGATGTCGCGCCTCAACGGCGCGCACGGTTACGCATTTGGCGACGCGGTGCTGCAGCACGTCGCCCGGCAAATCGGTGCAGCCGCGCGCAGCCACGACTATGCTGCACGGATCGACGGCAACCGGTTCGCATTGATCCTGACGCGGTTGTTGAATGTTGGACATGCGGAACTGGCCATCCAGAAGCTCTACCGTCTGCTGGACGTGCCAATGCGTCACGCCGACCAGTCGGTGCGTGTGAGCGTGACCGCGGGGGTGGCGGTATGTCCGACGCACGCCACCCACGCCGATTTCCTGCTGCGCTTGGCGGAGCGTGCGGTGGAGATGGCGCGCAGCGCGGAGCAGCACTATGCGTTCGCGCGGGAGGCGTCGCTGGACCAAGGCCTAGCCGACGCATGGGATCTGGAAATCGAAATGGAGTCGGCATTGGATCGCGGAGAGTTGTCCATGCATTACCAGCCGCAGATACGCATCGCGGACGGCTATCCCGTCGGCGTGGAAGCACTGATGCGCTGGACCAGCCCCACCAAGGGCTCCGTCCCCCCCGACATCTTCATCCCCATCGCCGAGCGCACTGGGCATATCAAGAAACTGACCGTTTGGGCGATTAATACCGTGTTCCGTCAGTCCAGCCACTGGTCACACCCTTGGGGGCCACTGTCGGTGGCAGTCAATATCCCTGCGGACCTTGTCGTGCAGGAAGATCTGCCCGACCTCGTGGCCAATGCCGCGAAGCTGTGGGGGACGCCGGACATTCATTTGATGCTCGAGATCACCGAGCGTTCGTTGATGGATCCCAAGCGCAGCTTCGAGATCCTCAGGCGCATCCGCGAATCCGGCACGCGGGTGTCGATCGATGATTTCGGCACTGGCTACTCAAGCCTGGCTTACTTCCGCGACCTGCCCGTGGACGAACTCAAGGTGGATCGTTCTTTCGTGATCCAGTTGCTCACCGACCCGGCCTGCAGCCACATTACCAACCTCATCATCGACTTGGCCCATCGCTTCGGGCTGGCAGTAGTGGCCGAAGGTGTGGAGGACGAGGTCACCCTGCAGACGTTGCAGGAGCGCGGATGCGACATCGCGCAGGGATATTTCTTCGGCAAGGCGATGCCATCGCACGCGATCGAGCAGTGGCTGAACGCAGTGCACGCCGCACGCGCTGGGCCACCAGGGTCATAAAGTCGGTGTGGGTGCAACCGTGATCTCAAAGTCTCGTCGCCAACTGCATCGCCCGGCTGTTGCCCTGCAAAAAATCCTCGGCAGTAGCGAAGCGCATGCTGGAACGCAACGCGGCGTTCCTGAAACGTCGCGGGACGGACGGATCGAGGGCTCCTGGTGACCGATGCGGGGGCGTTAGTCGTCGCGGACACGGCGCATTGACCAAAAGTCCGATGTGGCTGACAACGCCCCCACGGTAAACTTTCTGCATCTTCTATGGAGTTGTCGTATGACCGACGCCACTGCGGCAAAAAGCAAGCTGTACCCGAGCGCGGACGCAGCGCTGCGCGACGTCGTCGCCGATGGGCAGACGCTGGCTGTAGGCGGTTTCGGGCTATGCGGTATTCCCGAAGCACTGATCGTCGCGTTACGCGACACCGGCGTGAAAGGTCTCACCGCGATTTCGAACAATGCCGGTGTCGATGGTTTCGGCCTCGGCCTGCTGCTGGAAACGCGGCAGATCAGGAAAATGATTTCGTCGTACGTCGGCGAGAACAAGGAATTCGAGCGGCAGTACCTCTCGAACGAACTTGAACTCGAGTTCAATCCGCAAGGCACGCTGGCCGAGCGCCTGCGCGCGGGCGGCGCGGGCATACCGGCATTTTTCACCAGGACGGGCTACGGCACGGTCGTGGCCGAAGGCAAGGAAACACGCGAGTTCGATGGCCACCACTACGTGATGGAAACCGCGCTCAAGGCCGACGTGTCGCTGGTCAAGGCGTGGAAGGCCGACACGTCCGGCAACCTCGTCTTCCGCAAGACTGCGCGCAACTTCAATCCCGCGTGTGCGATGGCCGGCAACGTGTGCATCGTCGAAGTGGAAGAAGTGGTCGCAGTGGGAGACATCGACCCCGACCATGTGCACCTGCCAGGCATCTATGTCGATCGCATCGTGTTGAATGCATCCCCCGAAAAACGCATCGAGCAGCGCACTGTGCGCAATGGAGCGAACTGATGGCTTGGACCCGCGATGAAATGGCGCAACGCGCCGCACGCGAACTCACCGACGGCGCCTACGTCAATCTCGGCATCGGTCTGCCCACGCTGGTAGCCAACTTCATTCCGGACGGCATGGACGTGTGGCTGCAGTCGGAAAACGGATTGCTCGGCATCGGCCCATTCCCGACCGAAGCCGAGGTCGATGCCGACCTGATCAACGCCGGCAAGCAGACCGTCACCGCGCGGCCAGGCGCGAGTTATTTCGGCAGCCACGATTCCTTCGCGATGATCCGCGGCGGCCACATCGACCTCGCCATCCTCGGCGCCATGCAAGTCACCGACAAAGGCGATCTCGCCAACTGGATGGTGCCGGGCAAGATGGTCAAGGGCATGGGCGGTGCGATGGACCTGGTCGCAGGCGTCAAACGCGTGGTGGTGCTGATGGAGCACAGCGCCAAGAGCGGCGAGCACAAGATCCTGCCGGAATGCACCTTGCCGCTGACGGGCGTGGGTGTCGTCAATCGCATCATCACCGAGCTTGCGGTGATGGATGTCACCGATGACGGGCTGGTGCTTGTGGAAATGGCGCCGGACGTGACCGAGGACGAATTACGTGCGAAGACGGGTGTGGGGTTCAAGCAGAAGTAGGGAACCCGACATGTTGTCTTGTAGGAGCGACGGAAGCCGCGATTTGACAGTTCAGTCGCGACTTCGCGATGGCAGCATGCTGCCCTCACTTCCGCAAAGCGCATCGCCACGTTTTCAGGAATCAGAATCTTGACTACAAGTTCTGATAATTGGGCCCCGCGCCGCCCTCTGGCGTCACCCACGTGATGATCTCGTACGGGTCCTTGATGTCGCAGGTCTTGCAGTGCACGCAGTTGGCGGCATTGATCTGCAGCCGCTTGTCCGCGCCTTCGCCGACGATCTCGTAGACGGACGCGGGACAGAAGCGGGTGCAGGGATTGCCGTATTCCTCGGTGCAGCGGGTCACGCAGATCGAGGTGTCGTGCACGATGAGGTGCACGGGCTGGTCTTCGTCGTGCTCGGTGGCGGCGTAATACACACCCTGAAGTCGGTCGCGTGGAATCAGGTCGCGGGACACGTAGTCGCGCTTGGGTTGTTCGTGTTCGCCAAGTTTGTGCAGCGACGACCAGTCGGGTTTGTTTTTCAGTGTCCACGGTGACATGCCGCCGGTCGCCGTTTCCCACGCGGCGTTGAACATGCCGAACCACATGCCGCGCTTGAAACCGGGTTTGATGTTGCGGACTTTTTTCAGTTCCGCCATCGCATCGGAGGCGCGCAGCTTGGTATCGAAGCCGGCACTGTCCATCGATTGCGCCAGATGCTCTGCAGCCAGCATTCCTGATCGAATGGCTTGATGCGTGCCCTTGATTTTCGGGACGTTGAGCAGGCCAGCGGTATCCCCGATTAGCAATGCGCCCGGCATCTCGGTTTTGGGCAGCGACTGGTAGCCGCCGGTGACGATGGCGCGCGCGCCAGCCGACAGAATCGTGCCGCCTTCCAGCAGCGGCTTGATCAATGGATGGTTCTTCCATTGCTGGAACGCTTCCCACGGTTTGTAGTCGGGGTCGGAATAATCCAGTCCGCTGACGTAGCCCAGCGCGATGCGGTCGCCGTCGAGGTGATAGAGAAAGCTGCCGCCATACGTGGCGTTGTCCGCCGGCCAGCCGAAGCTGTGCACGATTTTGCCCGGCGACACGCGCCCGGGCGGCACCTGCCAAAGTTCCTTGATGCCGATCGAATAACCCTGCGGGTCGCTGCCTGCATCGAGCCCGAACTGTTTGACCAGACGTTTTGTGAGATGACCGCGCGCGCCTTCGGCGAGCACCGTGACTTTGGCCTTGATGTCGATGCCAGCCGTGTATCCGGGTTTGCGTGACCCGTCCTTCGCAACCCCCATGTCGCCGATGCGCACGCCAGTGACTCTTCCGTCCACGTCATGCAACGTTTCCGACGCTGAGAAACCAGGATAGATTTCGACGCCGAGCGCTTCGGCCTGCGGCGCCATCCAAGCGCACATCGCGCCCAGCGAGACGATGAAGTTGCCGTGGTTTTTCAGGCTTGGCGGCACCGGCAGTTTGCGTTGCCCGGTTTTCGACAGCAGCCAGAATTCGTCATCGGTTGCCGGCACGCAGATCGGCGGCGGCGCGTCGCGCCAGCCGGGTAGGAGCGCATCGAGCGGGCCGGGTTCGATCACAGCGCCTGACAGGATGTGCGCGCCGATGGTGGCGCCTTTTTCGATCACGCAGACGCTGATCTCGGGATTGATCTGCTTCAAGCGGATGGCGAATGCCAAGCCCGCGGGCCCCGCACCGACAGTGACGACGTCGTATTCCATGACGTCGCGTTCGATGACGTCGCCCCCAGTCACGGTTTCGTCGCTCATGTCCGCTGCTCCGCTTTCGATGTCGCGATTGTCGCGGGTTTGCGCTGCATGCGGCAAATCGGATGGGTGGTGGCTCTGCTTTTCATAGGAGCGGCTTCAGCCGCGGCTTTTGCGAAGGATGAATCATCATCCACGAAGCTCAAGAGCTCGCGGCTGAAGCTGCTCCTATAAGAGCGTGGTAGGTTCGTGTGCATGGCCTGGTCGTCGATTCCATTGCCGGATGCCGATGTTTCCATCGCGACGGGCTGGTTGCCGGCACGACAGGCCGATGCGTTGCTTGCCGATCTTCGTGACTCCATCCCGTGGGACGTGCACCGGATCAAGTTGTTCGGGCGTGAGGTCGATTCGCCCCGCCTGAGTTGCTGGATCGGCGATCCGGCCGCGAGCTACACGTATTCGGGCACCCGCTTTGAGCCGCATCCGTGGCCGAAGGCGTTGCTGCCGATACGCGACCGTCTGATTGCAGAAACCGGCATCGACTTCAACAGCGTACTGGCGAATCTCTACCGCGATGGCGCCGATTACATGGGTTGGCACAGCGACAGCGAGGCGGCGCTGGGGCCGCGGCCGGTGATCGCGTCTTTGAGCCTGGGCGCTGCGCGGCGGTTCGTATTCAAGCGACGCGATGCCAGGAAAAAGTCGATTGCCGTCGTGCA
>JALYOU010000134.1 GCA_030856725.1 Pseudomonadota bacterium | reverse complement strand
GGAAACGACGATCCAGGCCTTCGGCATGGATATGGGCAAGCTCACCGAAGCCATGAGCGCGAAGGACGTGGCGGAAATGGGGCAAGCCCTCAACGGCAGCCTGTACATGGCTGCCAGCTGGTCGCTGATGGTGTTCGGCTTCGTCGTGTTCTTCTACCTGCTCGGCTGCCTGTATGACGAGCGCAAGGACCGCAGTGTGCTGTTCTGGAAGTCGATGCCGGTGTCCGATGCTGCAACGGTACTGTCGAAGGTGACCAGCGCGCTTGTCGTTGCGCCGCTGTTGGCACTCGGTGCGGGTATCGTGACGATGCTGGTGTTCCTGATGTTCGTCGCGGGCTTCGTCGCCACGCATGGTGGTAGCGCGGGTACGCTGGTGTTTGGCCCGGCCAGTCCGATGAACGTCATCGGCCATCTGCTCGCCGCGCTGCCCGTGTACGTGCTCTGGGCGCTGCCGACCGCCGGCTGGTTGATGTTGTGCTCGGCATGGGCGCGCAGCAAGCCGTTCCTGTGGGCCATCGCGATTCCCGTCATCGCTGGCGTGTTCGTGACCTGGTTCGACCTGATGAGAGGCTTCGACCTCGACACCGGGTGGTTCTGGCAGAACATCGTGGGTCGCCTGTTGATCGGCACATGGCCAGGCAGCTGGCTGCCGTACACCGATGCCGTCCAGAACGTTGCCAATCACGGTGCGGATGCCGTGATGCGCGGGACGACGATTGCCAACACGTATTCGGTGCTTGGTTCGGCGCAGCTGTGGATCGGCGCGATTGCGGGGGCCGCCATGATCTTCGGCGCGATCCAGTTGCGTCGCCGACGTGAGCTGGCTGACTGATCCTTTATCCGATGTCAGGCGCACGCATCCCGGTCGCCGGGATGTCGTGCTGAAACCCAGAGATCGCTCGTCGCACTCGCCATAGCCGCTTCGCTGACAGGACCCGCCATGAACAACATTCGCACCCGACTCGCCATCTTCCTGATGAGCTGCTTGCCGCTACTCGCTGCCTGCAACCGGCAGCAGGACACTGCGCCAGCCGTCGATGAGGCGAACTCGGCATTGGGCAGGATTGTCAAGAAAGCCACGGACCAGGCGCGCGAAAGCCTGGCTCACAACAACATCAGCCTCAGTGACGAATTCCACATCAACATCAACGGCCGAAGCGTAGGCCGGGAGGGTGGCCAGCCGAAGGCCGAAATCACCCCGGCGGGCGAGCTGCTTGTGGAGGACAAGGTCGTGGCCGTTACGCCTGCGCAGCGCGCATTGCTTTTGCAGTATCGCCAGCATGTCATCGGCCTGGCCGAGGCAGGCATGGAGATCGGAGTGCAGGGTGCCGACCTCGGCATCAAAGCCGCGGGCGAGGCGATCCGCGGGGCATTGGGCGGGGATACGACCCGGAGCGAACAACGGGTCGAAGTGGAGGCCGCCAAGATCGAGGCAGCTGCGCTCAAGCTCTGCCAGCGGCTGCCGGCGATGCTTGCTACGCAACAGACACTGGCCGCATCGCTGCCCGCTTTCCGCCCCTACGCGACGATGGACCAGTCCGACATTGAAGAATGCCTGGATGAAACCTCGGATGGAGATTCGGAGGTCGGGGGCCAGGCAAGAGTGCAGCACGAGGTTCGCGACCGGATCCGCAGCAGCATTCGCAAATCCGTGCAGGTTGTTGCCCGTGCAGATACCGCCGGTGCCACGGAATCCCAGGATGCATCGGCCGATGAGGCCACGGAGTCAGCCCCGCCCCGTTGATCGGGTCCGCACTCCGCCGCGCGTGAGTGCCGCAGGGGCAAGCAAACGTCGCAGGGTCGCGGCATCAAGACCACTATGTTCGATCGCTATTTCAAGCACCGGTCGGCCTTCCTTGTAGGCACGCTTGGCAATCGCGGCCGCCTTGTCGTAGCCGATCACCGGATTGAGAGCCGTGACCAGAATCGGGTTGCGTGCCAACGCCGCATCGACGTTATCCATATTCACCTGCAAACCCGCAATCGCCTTGTCGGCCAGCAACTGCATGATGTTCGCGAGTAATCCGATCGAATCCAGCAGGTCATGCGCGATCAACGGCAGCATCACGTTGAGCTGGAAATTTCCCGATGCTCCAGCGATAGTGATTGCAGTGTGGTGGCCCATCACCTGTGCGCAGGCCATGCATGCGGCCTCCGGAATCACCGGGTTGACCTTCCCGGGCATGATCGACGAGCCCGGTTGCAACGCGGGCAGTTCGATTTCGCCCAACCCCGCAAGCGGACCCGAATTCATCCAACGCAGGTCATTGGCGATCTTGGTCAGTGCCACGGCCAGTACGCTCAACTGACCGGACAACTCCACCGCATCGTCCTGTGATGCGAGGCCTTCGAATTTGTTCGTCGCGGATTCGAACCGCGTCTTCGTCATGGTCGAAAGCGCCTTGCACATGGCCTTACCGAAGCGCGGGTCGGCATTGATGCCGGTGCCGATGGCCGTTCCACCAATCGGCAGGCGGCGCAATCGTTTCAAGGCATCCTCGATGCGCATCTGCGCCGACGACAACTGCGCCGACCATGCACCGAACTCCTGCGCGAAGGTCAGCGGCATTGCATCCATCAGGTGGGTGCGCCCCGTCTTGGCGATTTTGCCGAATGCCTCGCCGCGACGATCGATGGTGCCGCGCAGGTGCTTGAGCGCCGGCAGCAGGCGCTTGATGACCGCAAGTTGCGCCGACACGCGAATCGCCGTCGGGATCACGTCGTTGGAGCTCTGGCCGAGATTGACATCGTCGTTGGCGTGGATCTTCGATTTCCCCGCGCGTGATGCCAGCGCAGCGATGACCTCGTTCGCATTCATGTTGCTGGACGTGCCCGAGCCGGTCTGGAAAATGTCGAGAGGGAACTGCGCGTCGTGCGCACCATTTGCAACGGACATGGCAGCCGAATAGATGGTCCGGGCTTTTGTCTTCGGTAACAGGCCAAGCGTGCCGTTGACCTCCGCCGCGGCCGCCTTGATCAGGCCGAGCGCCCGGATGAAACCGGGCGGCATCGGGACGCCGGAGATGGGAAAGTTTTCGACGGCGCGCTGCGTCTGCGCACCCCACAACGCGTCGGCGGGCACGCGCAGTTCGCCCATGCTGTCGCGTTCGATGCGGAACCTGTTGTTCTCTTTTTGGGCCATGACTTCATCTCCGAAGACTCGCAATCTTCCAATCGTCATTCCCGCTGCTTCCAACAGCGAAGCCGGTGAACCGGGAACCCAGTGGCTCTGCTTTTGCTCAAACATGCTGCGAGGCAAGTCGCCGGGTTCCCGCCTTCGCGGGCATGACGAGCTGGAGCGAAGCAACGACAGCCGAATCCGAGCATACCCGCGACCGTTTAGAATTGCGCATCCCCTCGCCTAACTCCGCCATGTCCGACGCCCAGCTTCTTGCCCTGTCCCCGCTAGATGGCCGTTATGCCGGCAAGGTCGATGCGCTGCGGCCGATCTTTTCCGAATTCGGCCTGATCAAGGCCCGGGTCAAGGTCGAAGTCGAATGGCTGCTGGCGCTGGCCAGTGACGCCAGCATTTCCGAACTCAAGCCCTTCTCCACAGCTGCCGCGCAACGCCTGCGGCAACTCGCGGACGATTTCTCCACCGCCGACGCGGCGCGTGTCAAGAACATCGAACGCACCACCAATCACGACGTGAAAGCGGTCGAATACCTGATCAAGGAGCGTCTCAAGGACGATGCGGAACTGGCGCCTTCGCTGGAATTCGTGCATTTCGCCTGTACCAGCGAGGACATCAACAATCTCAGCTATGCGTTGATCCTCAAGGAAGCACGCGATGCTGTGCTGCTGCCGAAGCTCGACGAGCTCATCGCGCGCCTGCGTACGATGGCGCACGAACACGCTGCGCTGCCGATGTTGTCGCGCACCCATGGCCAGACCGCGTCCCCGACCACCGTGGGCAAGGAATTCGCCAACGTCGTCGCACGCCTGCAACGCCAGCGCACGCAGTTCGCGGGCATCCAGTTGAGCGGCAAGATAAATGGCGCAGTCGGCAACTACAACGCTCACGTGGCGAGTTATCCGCACGTGGACTGGCCTTTATTCGCGCAACGCTTCGTCGAATCGCTGGGCCTCGACTTCAACCCCTACACCACGCAGATCGAGCCGCATGACGGCATCGCCGAACTCGCCGATGCGCAGAAGCGCATCGGCACGATCGCCATCGACCTGTGCCGCGACATCTGGGGTTACATCTCACTCGGTTATTTCAAGCAGGCGCTGAAGGAAGGCGAAGTCGGCAGCTCGACCATGCCGCACAAGGTCAACCCGATCGACTTCGAGAATGCCGAAGGCAACTTCGGTATCGCCAACGCCTTGTGCGAACACTTCGCCGCCAAGCTGCCCATCAGCCGTTGGCAGCGCGACCTTACCGATTCCACCGTGCTGCGCGCGCTTGGCACGGGCTTCGGTCATGCACTGGTCGGGTACGACGCGTTGCTTCGCGGCCTTGGAAAATTGACGGTCAATCCCGAAAGGCTCGCCGCGGATCTCGACGCCTCTTGGGAAGTGCTGGCCGAAGCCGTGCAGACCGTGATGCGTCGTCATGGCCATCCGAATCCGTACGAACAATTGAAAGCCTTGACGCGTGGACAAGGCATCACAGCGGAATCGATGCGCGCCTTCATCGAATCGCTCGACCTGCCCGCCGAAGACAAGCAACGCTTGCGTGACATGACGCCAGCAACCTACCTGGGCCTCGCCGGACAGCTTGCAGGCGAGATTTAATTCCCGGGAGCGGAAACTCCAAATGAAGATCCTGCTCAACATCGATGTGGACGACCTGGCCGCTGCCGAGACGTTTTACACCACGGCGTTCGGGCTCGCCATCGGGCGGCGCCTTGGCGGCGACGCGGTCGAGCTGCTCGGCGCCGATGCGCCGATCTACCTGTTGCAAAAGAACGCTGACACGATCGGCGCCGCGCAATCCAAGCGCGATTACGGACGGCATTGGAGTCCAATGCACTGCGACATCGTCGTCGATGCCCTGGACACCGCTGTTGCACGTGCGGTCGCTGCCGGCGCCGTGCCAGGAAGGCGCAGCCCGGGACGCGGCATGGGGACGGATCGCGCAGCTGGCCGATCCATTCGGGCATGGGTGGTGCC
>JALYOU010000109.1 GCA_030856725.1 Pseudomonadota bacterium | reverse complement strand
CCCCCCTTCATTGGCCGCGGCATGGCGGTCAACAATCCGGTCGACAGCAATACCCTCGCCACCAGCGGTCGCCGCGTGATCGAGATCGAAGCGCGAGGTCTCGATGCTGTCGCCGCGCGCATCGATGGCGCCTTCACCGATGCCTGCCGCCTGATCCTCGCCGCACAGGGACGCGTCGTCTGCATCGGCATGGGCAAGTCCGGACACGTCGCGCGCAAGATCGCGGCCACGTTCGCGTCCACCGGCACGCCGTCGTTCTATGTGCATCCGGGCGAAGCCGGTCACGGCGACCTCGGCATGATCACCGACGCGGACATCGTGCTGGCGCTGTCGTATTCAGGCGAAACCGAAGAACTGCTGATGCTGTTGCCGGTACTGGGACGGCAAGGCAACAGGCTCATCGCGATGACCGGCAAGCCGCACTCGACGCTGGCGCGCGAGGCCGACGTGCATCTGGACGTCAGCGTGCCGGCCGAGGCGTGTCCGCTGGATCTCGCGCCCACATCCAGCACCACTGCGGCGCTTGCGATGGGCGATGCGCTCGCGGTCGCGTTGCTGGAATCGCGCGGGTTCACCGCCGAGGATTTCGCGCGCTCGCATCCCGCCGGATCGCTTGGCCGCCGCCTGTTGCTGCACATCCGCGATGTCATGCATCACGGCGACGACGTGCCAAAAGTGCGCGAAACCGCGACCCTGAGCGAGGCGCTGGTGGAAATGAGCCGCAAGCGTCTGGGCATGACGGCGGTGGTCGATGGCGACAACCGTCTGCTGGGTCTGTACACCGACGGCGACCTGCGTCGCTCGCTGGATGATGTTGGCATCGACATGCGCGCAACCCGGATCGCCGACGTGATGACGCGTGCGCCGAAGACGATCCAGGCCGAGCAGCTCGCGGTCGAAGCCGCGCAGTTGATGGAGACGCACCAGATCAATGCGCTCCTGGTGGTGGATGGAGAACGCCGCGTGGTCGGTGCACTCAACATTCATGACTTGTTGCGCGCACGCGTGGTTTAAAGGCTGGGAGACGGGAATCGTAAAAAACCGACTTCCTTTTGCTCGTCATTCCCGCGAAGGCGGGAATCCATGCCGGTAAATTGTCACCTCTCAAGAATTATTCTCTTCAAAATTATCGGCATGGATGACAAGCTTCGGCTTTTGAGAAGCGCCCCGCCTTCCAGGGAAAGATGAGTGAAATAGTTTCCGCATTGCCTAATCCCGAACCCGAATCCCCCATGCCCTACTCCCATATCTCCGACTACCCCGCCGACATCCTCGCGCGCGCCGCGAAGGTGCGGCTTGTGTGTTTCGACGTGGACGGCACGCTGACCGACGGGCGCTTGTTCTTCGACAGCGACGGGCGCGAGCTGAAAGCCTTCCATGTGCTCGATGGACAAGGGCTGGCGTTGCTGAAACAGGTCGGCATTGCCGTGGTCTTTGTCACCGCGCGAACCAGCAGCATCGTCGACCGGCGCGGGGCTGAGCTCGGGGTCGAGGTGCATCAGGGGATCAAGGACAAGGGCGCATGCGTCGCTGACCTCGTCGCGCGCGCTGGCATCGATGCAGACCAGCTCGCCTACATGGGCGATGACCTGGGCGATCTCGCGCCCATGTCCACTGCCGGGCTATCCGTCGCACCCGCCAATGCGCATGCCTGGGTGCGCGAGCGTGTGCACTGGCGCACCACGGCGCGCGGCGGCGAAGGTGCGGCGCGCGAGTTGTGCGATCTGCTGCTGGCCGCGCAGGGCCATGCCGAATCACTGCTGGCCGGGGCGACACGGCGATGACCTGGCGCGGCATTCTCACGATCGTGCTGCTGATCGCCGCGGGACTCAGCGGCTGGGCAGTGTGGAAGCAGAGCGACCAGCGTGGTCCCGCCAGCACGCCCGCCGCGCGCTCGGACTATGTGCTGAACGATTTCCAGATCATCACCCTCGACTCGCAGGGCAAGGAAGCATTCACGTTGCGTGCGCCGCGGCTGGACCGCAATCCGAACGACAAGACCATGACGCTGGTGACGCCGCTGTTCCTGTTTCCTGTTGAGGGCGGGCCTGTTGAGGGCGGCCCCGACCAGAAAGGCGAGTACTGGGAGACCCGTTCGCAAACCGGTTGGGTGAGCGCCGAGGCCGACGAAGTGCGGCTGCGCGGCGAGGTCAATGTCCTTGGGCCAGCGCCGGACCGGGTGCGGATGCTCACCGAACAGCTGAATGTATTCCCCGAGGACAAGCGCGCCACGTCCCCCGTTCTGGTGACCGTCACCCAGCCCGGTTCTACAATGCGGGGCCTTGGCATGCAGGTCGACATGACCAGCAAACGCTACGCCCTCCTTTCGCAGGTGCAAACCCGTTATGACCCGTCGCAACGCTGAAATGACCCGGATGTCGCTGTTGATGCTCGCATTGGCCGCGACCGCGTTGCCCTTGTCCGCCTGGGCGCGTTCATCCGACCGCAACCAGCCGATGGACATCGACGCCGGCAGGCAGGCCGGTGCGCTCGACGACAGCACGCCTACCGTGCTGTCGGGCGGCGTGATCATTACCCAGGGCACGCTCAACATCAGTTCCAGCACGGCCACCATCACCGCCCGCAACGGCGAGATCAGCCGCGCGGTGTTCAACGGCGCGCCGGTGAAGCTGTCGCAGCAGATGGACGACGGCACGCCGATGAATGCGTCCGCGAGCAAGGTCGATTACGACATGTCGACGGAAACCGTGGTGTTCACCGGCAATGTGCAGATCGCGCAGCCGCGCGGCACCATGAGCGGCCAGCGCGTGGTCTACAACATGAAGAGCGGCCAGGTGCAGAGCGGCGGCGAGGGTGCAGGCCGGGTCAAGATGCGCATCCTTCCGAAGTCCGCGCAGGGCAAGCCCTCAGGTACCAACTGATGCTGGTCGCGCGCGGGCTGCGCAAGACCTATCGTTCGCGCGAAGTCGTCAAGGATTTCGAACTGTCGCTGGACGCCGGCGAAGTCGTCGGCCTGCTCGGCCCCAATGGCGCCGGCAAGACCACCTGTTTCTACATGATCGTCGGCCTGGTGCCGGCCGATGCGGGCACGATCGTACTCGACGGCCGCGACATCACCGCCGAACCGATGTATACCCGCGCCAAACTCGGCGTCGGCTACCTGCCGCAGGAGCCGTCCGTGTTCCGCAAGCTCAGCGTGGCCGACAACCTGCGGCTGGTACTGGAACTGCGGCCGGACCTGGACAAAGCGGGCCGCCGGCGGGAACTGGACAGCCTGATGGACGAGTTGCAGGTCGCGCACGTCGCCGACCAGAGCGGCGCCAGCCTGTCGGGCGGCGAGCGTCGCCGCGTCGAGATCGCGCGCGCGCTGGCCGCCAAACCCCGCCTGATGCTGCTGGACGAGCCCTTCGCCGGTGTCGACCCCATCTCCGTTAACGAAATCCAGCGCATCGTGCGCCACCTCAAGAGTCGCGGGATCGGGGTGCTGATCACCGACCACAACGTCCGTGAAACCTTGGGCATCTGCGATCGCGCGTATATTCTCAACGAAGGCAGCGTACTCGCGCAGGGGGCGCCGGACGCGCTGCTCGCCAATCCCGATGTCCGTCGCGTGTACCTGGGTGAAAGTTTCCGCCTGTAACGCACGGCCGCCGGTCTCCCCCGGTTGCGTTGGTTCGTTATGGACATGAAGCCCCGACTCCAGACCTCGATGTCGCAACACCTGGTGATGACGCCACAGCTGCGTCAGGCCATCCAGTTGCTGCAGATGTCGTCGGCGGAGCTGGAAGCGGAAGTCACCGCCGCCATCGAAAGCAATCCCCTGCTCGAATGGTCCGAGGACGGTCCACCGCTGGAATTGCCATCGGGCAATGGCGCGGAACATGCGCATGCCGATGACGCGGCCCCGGTACGCAACGAATCACCCAGCGGCAACGGCGAAGCCGACCATGACATCCAGGACCACTGGGCACCCGGTGAGGAACCTTGGTACC
>JALYOU010000316.1 GCA_030856725.1 Pseudomonadota bacterium | reverse complement strand
ATGCTGCCATCGGCCACGGCGAATACCGGCGTGCCTTCGCTCGCCATGATGTCGATAGCGTCGTGAATGCGATCGGCACCGCGCGCATCGGTAAAAGTGTCGGTTAACTGCGTGGCGGTGATGCCTGCCACTGGCACGATCAAGCCGCTGATGCTCGGCGCAGGTGGGACGGGCGTGGGCTGGGGGACCGTCGCGACTGGCGCGGAAATCGGAGGTGCAGATGCCGTGGCCACGTCATCGGGCGTCGGTGCGATTGCCACAACAGGCCCGGAAGCAGCCGGTCGATCGCGCACGGCGATGAAATAAAGCACGTTTGCGCCGACCAGTGCGCCGATCAGAAAGATCAGGATGTTTTTCAGCATGCGGTTGCTCCGCTTTCCTTCCTGCCGGAGAAGGTACCCCAAGAAGTCGCTCTCAAGCGCTTCACTCGAAATGCGGATGAGGGCGCGAATTTAGAATTCCCGGGCTAATGTTTCCGGGCGATTCAATCTTACACCTCATCCGACCGGTGTTACGCGGAAAATTCTCGAATAAAGAGCAGGAAAACTTATTCCTGCAGCAACGCCGGCATCCCCGGCGCGACCGCCTTGGCCAGCATGCTCGCCGTCCAGTTGGTCAGTCGAATGCAGCCGTGCGATTCACTCTTTGAAATGCGTGATGGTTCCGGCGTGCCGTGGATGCCGTAATGCTCCTTCGACAGGTCCACCCACACCGTTCCCACCGGATTGTTGGGACCGGCCGGGATCTTCGCTTTCTGGTCCTTGGGATTGGCATCCCAGAAGAGTTTCGGGTTGTAGTTGAAGACCGGATTCATGGCGACGCCATTGATCTTCCAGTCGCCGATCGGCAGAGGATCATTCTTGCTGCCGGTGGAGGCAGGAAACTGGGCGTAGACCTTGTCCGCCGCATCCACGAGCGACACGGTCAAATCGGATTTGTCGACGACGACCTTGGCCGCCTTGGCCGGAGCCGCGATATCGATCACGTTGGGCACTACCAATTCAGTCCCGGCCACGGCCATGTCCTTGCCGGGATTCAATTTTTTCAGCAGCGCCGGGCTGGCGTGGAATTTTTCGCCGAGCGCTTCTTCGACGGTGGCGTAACCGAGCTTGTCGAGCTTGGCTTTTGCTTCCATGCCGGCAGGCACCGCATTGAACGGACCGGCGACGTCCTCGTCCTTCAGCGTGTAATTCACCAGCGCCGCGCCACCCGCATCCAGCGCTGTCCAAGTCGCAGCATCGAGTTCACCGCTGTCGGGCATGTCCTTGCTGCGCTGGAAACCGGCAATCGCTTTGCGTGTATTGGAACCGCCGGCGCCGTCGATTTCGCCCGGCGAGAAGTGCGCGCGGTCCAGCAGGATCTGTGCGCGCAGCAGGCTGTCCTTCGAGATGCCAGCGGTTTCGCTGACGTCCACCGCGGCCGGTGGTGGGGGCGGCGTTACCGCAGCATCGGTCTGCGGCATGGCCATGCCGTTGGTAGCCGTGGGGTCAGTCGTGGTAGCCGCCGGCATTGGCGTCGCCATCGCGGTGTCAGCGGGTGTGGCGACGTCATTGGTGGAGGGTGCAGGCGTTTGTGACTGGGCCGGCGGGGTCGCCTGCTCGGCACGCGCTGAGGGGTCCGACTGGGCACAGGCAGTCGCAGCCACAGAAAACAGTGCAACGCTGATCCAGGAACTTAAAGTACGGTTGCGCAGGTTGATCGTGCTCACGGTGTGTTCCCATATGACGGATGTATTCCCCGACGATGCTGCGCGAGCGATTCCCCATGGGGCGTGAAGGGGCATGCGCAAGCTGAATGCATGCGTCAGCCTCTCGCACCTCAAGCCGTCACCAGCCTCTAAGGCGGGGCATGGTGCACTGTCCCGACAACCACCGCTGCCACCCAGGAGTTCGCATGCACACCTTCGACCTGGCTCCGCCCTCCGATGCGCAACGCCGCGACCGCACCGAGGGACTCGATGTTGCCGAACGACGCGTGATGCTCGAGCACGGCACCGAGGCCGCGTTCTGCGGCGTGTTCCTCGACAATAAACAGGATGGCGTCTACACCTGCCGCTTCTGCGGACTGCTGCTGTTCCGCTCGGACGCGAAGTTCGATTCGGGCACCGGCTGGCCGAGTTTCTTCCAGCCTTATGCCGCGCCGCATGTGCGCGTGGTGCGCGACACCAGTTACGGCATGATCCGCGACGAGATCGTCTGCGCACGCTGCGACAGTCATCTCGGCCATGTGTTCCCCGATGGACCGCCGCCGACCGGCGAACGGCATTGCCTCAATTCGGTCTCGCTGGCATTCACGCCCAACGGCGAAGCGC
>JALYOU010000065.1 GCA_030856725.1 Pseudomonadota bacterium | reverse complement strand
TTCGCGCTGCAACCCGCGCCGGGGCCGCCGTGCAACAACACAACCGGCTTGCCTTGGGGATTGCCGCATTGTTCGTAGTAAAGCGCGTGGCGATCGTCGACATGCAGGGTGCCGGTGTCGAAGGGCTCGATGTCGGGATAAAGCGTGCGCATGGTGTGGGATGTGGTGGTCATGTTGGGGAGTTTAGCCGTGTGTGGGGGATTTTGAAGTGGCGTAGATATTGGCAGCGTCATTCCCGCGAAGTCGGGACATGCGCGAAGCGCGCAGGACAGCCAAAAGCTGGTCCCGAAGGTATGAGCGCAGCGAACAATCCTTGGACGTTGCTTTCAGCGTGCCGCCTTTGCGGGAATGACAAGCCAAAAAAGCACGCACAACCGTAGCAACCTCGAGCGATATCATGATGTTCGCCCCACTGTCACGCGCTCCCGGTTTTCCAGATCGCGGTGCGTCGCGACATCCACGAATCCAGCGCGCAGGAACAGATCGCGCACGACATCGCCCTGCTCCCACCCATGCTCAAGCATCAGCCAGCCGCCGGAAACCAGATGCGCTGGCGCACCACGCATGATCGTGCGGATCGCATCCAGGCCATCAGCACCGGACGACAGGGCCGATGCAGGTTCATGGCGCAAATCGCCTTCAAGCAGATGCGGATCGTCGGCGGCGATATAAGGCGGGTTACTCGCGATCACATCGAAGGTTTCGGCGTGCAGCGGTTGCAGCCAGTCGCCTTGGCGGAACGCGACATTACCGATCCGCAATCGTGCTGCATTCGCCTGCGCCACGGCGAGCGCGTCCGTGCTGGCATCGGTGGCGATGACGTGCGCCTGCGGGCGTTCGTGCGCGATCGCCAGCGCGATCGCACCGCTGCCCGTGCCCAGGTCGGCAACGCGGCAAGAACGACCGGCAGGCAATCGTGCGAGCGCGGCCTCGACCAGCACTTCAGTCTCCGGGCGCGGAATCAGCGTGTGCGGCGTGACCGCGAGTTCCAGCGACCAGAACCCGCGCATGCCAGTGAGATAAGCAATCGGTTCGCCTGACAGCCGGCGCTGAACCAGCGATTCATATCGGGTGATGTCCTCCGCAGCGAGCGCGTCGCTGCCGTGCGTGTATAGCCATGTACGTGGCCTGCACAGCGCATGCGCGAGCAGCCACTCCGCATCGGTGCCGTCGATGCGTGCCTGCGCGCGGCGCAGCACTGCATCCATACGGGCGGACGTGTTCGTATCCATTGCGACATCGTACCGCTAGAGACGGCGCGGCCACTGCTCAAACTCGCGTGGACAAGTTCGCATGCCTGATACGAAGGTGGACAGCGATGACCACCCTGCCTTCACCCGAACCCATTGATTCTGGACCCATGACGACCCCCAAAACTACATTCCGCTTCCGCACGCTCGCCATCGCGCTTGTCGCATTGATTTCCAGTGGCTGCGAACGCGCGTTCTTCGGCGTCATCAACCGCAGCACACCGCCGCCCGACACCAGCGTGGTGTTCGCGCCGGCGACCAACCTGTCGCTCGATGTGTATCGCCCGCAAGGCAATGCGCAACAGCCAGCACCGGTGGTGGTGTTCTTCTATGGCGGATCCTGGCAGCGCGGCAGCCGCGACCAGTACCAGTTCGTGGGCCGGCGTCTTGCGCAGAACGGGGTGCTGGCGATCGTCGCCGACTACCGCACGTATCCGCAGGCGATGTTCCCCGGCTTCATGGACGATGCTGCGCAGGCCGTAGCATGGACCAAGCGGAATGCGGCGCAATATGGCGGCGATCCGCGACGCGTGTTCATCGCGGGCCACTCCGCCGGCGCGCAGATCGCGGCGCTGCTGGGCACCGACAAGCGTTATCTGGAAAAAGCCGGCGTGCGCGAAGGCGAAATCGCCGGCGTGATCGGTTTGTCCGGGCCTTACGATTTCGTCATCAACGGCCAGTACGAAAAAGTCTTTGGCCCGCCCTCGCAGTATCCATTGGCGCAGGCGATCAATTTTGTCGATGGCGACGAGCCGCCCTTTCTGCTGATCCATGGCCAAGCCGACCGCGTGGTCGAAGCGCGCGACAGCGTGCAGCTGGACGAGAAACTGAAAGCGCGTGGCGGCCAGTCGCGCCTGTTGCTGTTGCCCGATGCGGGGCATTTCACGCCGGTGGCCGCGTTGTACGACCCCGGGCGTGCGCCGGCGGTGTTGCCAGCGATTCTGTCGTTTCTTCGCGAATCGCCGCAAAGCTGACCGCCTTTGCTTCTCCCCTCGGGAGAAGGTGGCCGAAGGGCGGATGAGGGTGCGGACTATCAGTTGTAATGATCGTTCCGTGAGAAGTCACTTTCCCGCCTCATCCGGCGCTGCGCGCCACCTTCTCCCGGAGGGAGAAGGATGATCTGCATCAACGCCCTGCAAACTCCAGCGGCTTGCCCACCCGCGCCTTTTTGGCCGCAGCGCACAAACGAATCCCTTCCACCGTCTGCTTGAGTTCAAGCGGACCACCTTCGATGGTTTTCATGCGCTCGGCGAATTTTGCTTCGACCTTGGCCGCGTCCTCGTTGCTGCACATGCCGGCGGCGTAGAGGCCGACGAGATTCGCACCGGCCGGAGCGAGCTTGGCTTCGAGCTTGGTGAAGTGTGTGTCCGTCCAATCGCGCAACACCGGGCGCAGCTTGGCGTCATCGGTTTGCCCGCCGACTGCATTGAAGATTTCGTTTCGGCGCAACAGACCTTCCTCGAAGACGAGGGCGCGCGAACGCTCCGCCAATGCCGGATCGGTGGCGCCGCTCATTGCGCCCAGCAGCTGATTGCGCAGCACCGCGTCCTGGCTTGCGCGGAAGTGTTTTTCCGCGGCGTCGTAGGCCGGCTTGCCCCCGTCCTGCACCGCCACGAACAGCGCGGTGCCACGCAGGTCGCGCGGCACCGCATCGGCATTCAACGTGCCATTGCCATCGAGGCCCAGCACCGCGCGTCCCTGCTTGCCGATCCCGGCGCGCACGGTTTTGTCCTTCAACGTGTTGGCGAAGAAGCCGATCATGTTGCTGCGCAGGATGCGGTCGTCGTCGCTTTCACCTGGCTTGAGCGCCATGCCGAGCGCCTGCAGGCGTGGGCGATAGATCTTCGCCGCCTCGGCGAGGAAAGCTTCGCGCTGCGCTTCATCGGTGATGAGGTTTTCCTCGATCCAGCCGATATTGCCCATGCCCGCGGTTGCGGTCTGGCGCACGTCGGCGCCTGCGAACTTCGGCAGTGCTGCCAACAGCTGCGACGGCGTCAATGCGCCCGCGCCATAAGCCGACGTCACCGAGTCGGCGTACACGCGCTGTTCGCGCTCATCGAGCTGGGCGAATGCATTCGAAAGCGAGCCCTGCCATTTCGGCGCCAGCGCGAAGCGGTAGTAGCCCGCGCCATGCGCGTTGGGCATGACCCACGTCGGACAGCCTTGCGCCTGCTTCAGTTCGAAGCGCGCCTGCTGGCCGGTGATGATTCCTTTTTCTTCACGGATCTGTCCGCCATCCGCGTAACGCACGCTCAGCGGAATACCCCAGGTCTGGTTGGCGCTCGCGGTGGAACCGATCGGCAGATAGCGCTGCTGCTGCAGCACCAGTGCAGGCTTGCCCGCGCCGCATTCGACATCGATTTTCAGGAACGGAACGCCGGCCTGGTCGATGAAGCTCTTGAATGCCGAATCGATACCAGCCGCGTCGTTGCTCTGCGCGGCGATCGCGGAAATCAGGTCGCTGCTGGTCGCGTTGCCGCGCGCGTTGGCATTGAGATAGCTGCGCACGCCATCGCGGAACGCGATTTCGCCGACATAACGCTCGAACATCGACAGCACCGCGCCGCCCTTCTGATACGTGATGCCGTCGAACGCGGACTGGATCTGGGTGAAGTCGTTGATCGGCTCATGCACGCGCCGCGTGCTGGCGAGGCTGTCGGCGCCCATCGCGCCCAGCGCGCCTTCGAGCAGGCCGCGCTCGGTGTGGAACTGCGGCTGCAACTGTCCGGTGATCTTGCTGGCCATCCACGTCGCGAAGGCTTCGTTGAGCCACAGGTCGTCCCACCATTCCATCGTCACCAGGTTGCCGAACCACTGGTGCGCGATCTCATGCACGCTGGTACCCCAGTAGCCTTGGCGCTGCCCGACGTTCGACTTCTCGTCGGCGAACATGATGCTGTCGCGATAGACGATCAGACCCGCGTTCTCCATCGCACCTGCCCAGAAATCCGGCGCGGCGACGTTGTCGAGTTTGTCGAACGGATATGGCGTGCCGAAATAATCCTC
>JALYOU010000003.1 GCA_030856725.1 Pseudomonadota bacterium | reverse complement strand
ATCGGTGAGTACCGCCTGCGCGGCACGCCGATGTTGGTGGTGCGCGATGTCATGGCGCGCGAACCCGGCGCCGCAAAACCTCTGCTGCGCGCCGAACGCATCCATCTGTCGCTGCCCTGGTCCACGTTGCGCGCACGCGGCACGGACCTCACCGTCAAACGCGCCGAACTGGATGGGCCGGTCCTGGATCTGCCTGCATTCCGGCACTGGCTGTCCACGCGGCCAACCGGCGAAAGCAGGATTCCGACGCTGACCGGCGGCCTGCGCGTCACCAATGGCACACTCGATAACGGAAACTGGTCGATCGACGCAATCGACATCGACATGCCCAAGCTTGCACCCGGGAAACCGGTCAACGCACAGGTGCGCGGCCGTTATGTCGATCCGCCGCGCCGCATCATCTTCAACCTGGCGGTCGCGTTGTCGCAACCGGCCAAGCGTGCAGGTTTTGCCGCCGTCGGGCCGGTCACCGTGCAAAGCAACGACTGGAGCCTGCCGGCAAGCATCAAATTATCCGGGCCGTTGCTCATCGACGACGACGCCGTGCGCTTGACGCCCGCACGGCTGGCGATGGCGGCGCGCTATAAGTCAGCGAGCAACAAGTCGGCGAGCAACGACATTCCGTTGGCACTCGGATTGTCCGGCCCATTGCAATTCAAGGACAGCGTGTGGACGTGGGCGCCGGCGGGTGTCGCATTGCGCGGCGAGGATCGCGTGCCGGACCTGTCCGCGCATGGCGCACTTGCATACGGACGCGCGCTGGTACTCGAACTCGACGGCAACATTCCAGCCTGGCCGGACGCATGGCCTGCATTGCCGCCACCGTTGTCCGCATCGAAATCAAGGCTTTCGTTTGGCGTGCGCTACAACGGCAAGGCCGATCTTACCGGTGTGGCCGCCTTGCGCTTGTCACGTGATACGACGCGATTCGCCGGGCGCCTGCGCGTATTCGACGTCAGCAAATGGATTTCTTCCAAGCCGCCAACCTCGCCCTTGCCGCCGCTGGATGGCGTGCTCACCACGCCGGCACTGAAAATTTCCGGCGCGCAGCTGGATGGCGTCGAAATCACCTTCGACGATCCCGACATTCCCGCCATCGAACCCGCGCCATGACCTTGCATTGCGAAGACCGCTTCGCGACGCGACTGCTGACGTGGTACGACCAGTCCGGCAGGCACGACCTGCCGTGGATGCACCCGCGTACGCCCTACCGCGTGTGGCTGTCGGAAATCATGTTGCAGCAGACGCAGGTGCGCGTGGTCATTCCGTATTTCGCGCGCTTCATGGCTGCATTTCCCATGCTCTCCGATCTGGCGGCCGCATCGCTCGATGACGTGCTGGCGCAATGGTCCGGGCTTGGCTATTACGCCCGGGCGCGGAACCTGCATGCCGCCGCGAAAGCGTGCATCGAGCAGCACGGCGGCGAATTGCCGCGCGATTTCGACGCACTCACCGCCCTGCCCGGCATCGGTCGCAGCACCGCCGGCGCGATCCTGGCGCAGGCGTGGGGCGATCGATTTCCGATCCTGGACGGCAACGTCAAGCGCGTGCTGTGTCGCTATCACGGCGTCGAAGGTTGGCCCGGTCTGCCTGCGGTCGAAAAACAGTTGTGGCTGATCGCGGAATCGCATCTGCCCTCGCAACGGCTTGCCGACTACACGCAGGCACAAATGGATTTCGGCGCAACACTGTGCACGCGCCATGATCCAGCCTGCATGTTATGTCCGTTGCAGAACGGCTGTGTCGCATTACGCGAAGGCCGCGTCGCCGAACTGCCCACGCCAAAACCCGGTAAGCCGCTACCCGAACGCCGCGCGTTGATGCTGTGGGTGCAGGACGACCAGGGACGCGTGCTGCTGCAACGTCGCGCACCGACCGGCATCTGGGCATCGATGTGGTCGTTGCCCGAAGCCGAGGACCACGATGCCGCGCGCGGCTGGTTCACCCGTCACCTGCACGGCGATTACGACCAGGGCGAACCGTTGCCGGCCATCGCGCACGGTTTCAGCCACTACCGCCTG
>JALYOU010000310.1 GCA_030856725.1 Pseudomonadota bacterium | reverse complement strand
ACTTCGTCGATCGATTTCACGGCGGCGTGCGCGTTGGCACTGAATTCCGTTGCGACCACGACATCGACCGGCACAGGAATCTCAGCCCCGCGCGCCCTGGCATCGGCCATGATCTGTTTCGCCGTGTAGATCAGATCCGCTTCGTACAGTGATTTGCCGACGCCATGCCCCATCGCGGCGATGAAGGTGTTGGCAATGCCGCCGCCGACGATCAGCTGATCGACCTTGCCGACCAGCGACGACAGCAACTCGAGTTTGGTCGACACCTTGGAGCCAGCGACGATCGCGAGCAGCGGCCGCCTCGGGTTGTCGAGCGCCTTGGCGAGCGCATCGAGTTCGGCCATCAGCAACGGGCCACCTGCGGCCTCTTTCGCGAACCGGATGACGCCGTGCGTGGATGCCTGCGCGCGATGCGCGGTGCCGAAGGCGTCCATGACGAACACGTCGCACAGGTGCGCATACTGTTTCGACAAGGCCTCGTCGTCCTTGCCTTCGCCGATGTTCATACGGCAGTTCTCGAGCAGCACGAGCTCGCCCGGCGCGACCTCGATACCCTCGACCCAATCCTTGACCAGCGGCACGTCGCGGCCGAGCAGTTCCGACAAACGCGTTGCAACCGGCGCAAGCGAATCGGCCTCGCTCCAGACACCTTCCTTCGGCCGCCCCAGGTGCGACATCACCATCACCGCGGCACCCACACCGAGCGCGTGCTGCAATGTCGGCAGCGAGGCCACGATGCGCTGGTCGGAGGTGATGCGGCCTTCCTCGATGGGCACGTTCAGATCCTGCCGGATCAGCACGCGTTTGCCGGCGAGGTCGAGATCGGTCATGCGAAAAATAGTCATCGGAACGCCCGCGTGAAGTGGGTGCGCATTGTCAGGCGCGCGCAGGGAGGGAGCAACGGTGGTTGGTGGTGAGCGTCCTGCGCACTCCGCCACACAGTCGCCTCGATCAACATATATCGTTTATATAAAAAAACCCCGCGATCGCGGGGTTTTTCGTAAAACGAAATCATTCACCGATAGCCGTCTTCGCTACCGTCGTACACGATCTTGATCAGCACGGCGCGGCTGTCAAAATCCGACTGCGAGGTGAACACCAGGCTACCGAGGCCCTTGTACACACATTCGGTGCGGTACTTGTCGCCACCGAAGTGATACGGGATCCATGCCTTTCCAGTCGCGTACGAACCGCAATCCGCGCTGGCCTGGAGGCTGTTGCCGATCAGGTCGCTGACCTGCTTCTGCGGCATGCCGATCTCGAGTTTGCCGAAAGGGCTGCCGGCAATCTCGGTGCCGACAATCTCGCCCTCGACTTCGTTGCGGCCGACAACTTCGCGGGTCGGGCCTTCCGAACTCGTCCCGGCTTCTTTTTTCTTCTTGCCCCACGCGGCTTCCGCTTGCGGCGCGGCGAGGGCGGTCACGAAAGCGGTCACGCAGACCGCGGTCAACATCTTGTTTGACATCCAGTTCTCTCCTGTTCCATGGGTTTGACACGCCCCCCGCGTGCGCGGCGAGCATCAAGGCCGCGCTGCGGTTTTGCAAACCACTTCATAAAATGCGATGCACCATGAAGGCCGACGACGCGGCTTCAGCGGCCGGCGATCACCTTGACCATTTCGAGACACTTGTTGGAATAGCCCCACTCGTTGTCGTACCAGCTGATCAGCTTGACGAAGGTGCTGTCGAGTGCGATGCCTGCGTCCGCATCGAAGATCGACGTGCGCGTGTCGCCGCGGAAATCGGTGGCCACGACCTTGTCTTCCGTGTAACCGAGAATGCCCTTCAACGCGCCTTCGCTCTGCGCTTTCATTTCGGCGCAGATTTCGGCGTAGGTCGCTTCTTTTTCCAGTTCGACAACAAGATCGACAACTGAGACATCCGAGGTCGGCACGCGGAAGGACATGCCGGTCAGTTTCTTGTTGAGTTCGGGAATGACCACGCCGACGGCCTTGGCGGCACCTGTGCTCGAAGGAATGATGTTCTCCAGGATGCCGCGTCCACCGCGCCAGTCCTTGTTGCTCGGCCCATCGACGGTTTTCTGCGTGGCGGTGGCCGCGTGCACGGTGGTCATCAGGCCGCGCTTGATGCCCCATTTGTCGTTGACGACTTTCGCCAGCGGCGCCAGGCAGTTGGTGGTGCACGAGGCGTTGGAGATGATCGCCTCGCCCTTGTAGGTTTTGTCGTTGACGCCGAACACGAACATGGGCGTGTCGTCCTTCGACGGTGCGGACAGGATCACTTTCTTCGCGCCGGCATCCAGATGCTTCTGCGCGGTCGCCTTGTCGAGGAACAGACCGGTGGATTCGATCACGACTTCGGCGCCGACCTCGGCCCATTTCAGGTTGGCCGGATCGCGTTCCTGGGTCAGGCGGATCTCCTTGCCATTGACGACGAGCGTGTTGCCGTCGATCGAGACGTCGCCCTTGAAGCGGCCGTGCACGGAGTCGTGCTTGAGCATGTAGGCGAGATAGTCGGGTTCCAGCAGGTCGTTGATGGCGACGATTTCGATGTCGTCCGCGAAATTCTCGAGGGCCGAGCGCAACACGTTGCGGCCGATGCGGCCGAAGCCATTGATGCCAACCTTGATCGCCATGGAACGCTCCTGCAAAGACGCGGAAAGGAAAGACCGGTATTTTAGCGGCTTGTCCCGCTGCCGTTCCGACTGACCATGCGCGCACTCCCCCTCCTGATCCTCGGCCTCGTGTTTTCCGCGCCAGCACTGGCCTGGAGCGCGCTGGGCCACCGGCTTGTTGGCGAACTGGCTGGCCGCCACCTGCAACCGGCCGCGCAGGCCGAGGTCCAAGCACTGCTGGCAGGCGAGCCCGACCCTACCCTCGGCGGCGTGGCCTCTTGGGCCGATGCGCTGCGCGACAGCGAACCGGAGCGGTCCAAGGCGACCTCGACGTGGCACTACGTCAATGCCAAAGGTGGCGGTTGCGACGTGCAGATGGCGCGCGACTGCCCGGACGGCAACTGTGTGATCGGCGCGATCGAGGCGCAACGCGCAATCCTTGCCGATCGAAGCCAGACGGCCGCGGCACGGCGCGATGCACTGAAGTTCCTTGTCCACTTTATTGGCGACGTGCACCAGCCGATGCACGCGACCAATCGCGAGGATCGCGGCGGCAACCAGTTCCAGATCAGCCTTCGCACGGACATCATTCCCGAGACCTACGCGCGCGACAAATACGTCGGCGGCGTGATGGGGACCAACCTGCATTCGGTGTGGGATTACTACGTGCTCGCGGAACGCGGATTGCCGTTTGCGGCGTACGCCGACGCGCTCGATGCGCTGCCATGGCCGCCGATGCCTTCCGACTCGATGCCGATGAGTCCACCCAAGGCCTGGGCCGCCGAATCCTGCCGGCTGATCGACGCGCGGCAGATTTATCCGCAGCAGCACAAGATGGATCGCAGCTATCCCGATGCCATGCGCCCCCTCGCCGAGCAGCGCGTGCGACAGGCGGCGTGGCGGTTGAGCGTGTTGTTGAACGAGACGTTGGGAAGTGCGCCGCGATAGATGGACTGCTTACGTAGAGCGTGGCTTTGCGCCGCTCTTGCTGTCTTCTTCCCTTCAAGGGGAAGGCTGGAATGGGGATGGTTCCCGTCAGTCGCAGGTAAGCCGCATGACCAAGCAAACACCATCCCCACCCAGCCCGTCCGGCCCGCGCACGGTCAATCGCTGCGCTGGGGGCGCCAGATTGTTTCGATCACGGTGGCCGCAGCGCCGTGAGTGAAATCGAACTGTTGCTGGCCGCGCTCTTCTTCATCGTCGCGGTGCTGTATTCGTCCGTGGGCCATGCGGGCGCGAGCGGTTACATCGCATCCATGGCGCTGCTCGGGTTCGCACCGGAACAGATGCGGCCCGCTGCACTGGCCTTGAACCTGCTGGTGGGCGGCATCGGGCTGTTCCGTTTCTGGCGCGGCGGACATGTGCGCTGGCGCAACGTGCTGCCGTTCGTGCTGGCGTCGGCGCCGGTCGCGTTCTTCGCGGCGCAGATCAAATTGCCGAAGGAAACGTATTCGCTGCTGCTCGGCATGATCCTGCTGGTTGCGGCCTTTGGTGTATTTCGCAGTGCATCGCGCGCGGAAGCCACCGACATGCAGGACGTGGGCCGGCGCGTTCCATGGGCGATCGGCTTGCCCATCGGTGCGGCGATCGGCCTGCTGTCCGGACTCACGGGCACCGGCGGCGCGATCTTCCTGACGCCGCTGCTGCTGTTCGCGCACTGGATGCCGACCCGCGAAGCCAGCGGCACGTCCGTGGCCTTCGTCTGGATCAATTCGCTGACCGGCCTGGCTGGCTTGCTGCATGCAGCCGGCACCTTGCCGCAGGCGTTGCCGCTGTGGCTCGGCGTGGTCGCGCTGGGAGCGTTGCTCGGCACGCAAATGGGATTGCAGTGGCTGCCGGTGAAGACGCTGCGCTATGCACTGGTCGTGGTGTTGTTGATTGCAGCGGGCAAGTTGTTGTTCACCTGAGCACAGCGCGCCGCCGGCGAAGTTCGGCAGCCCGGATAAGCGCAGCACATCCGGAGCCTTTCGGGACGAGGTGAAAATCCCCGGGTGCGACCTGCGGCCTTACCCGGGCTACGTCGATGATCTTTGCCCGAGCAGCCGCGAGTCACCGGCGCAACTCCCGTAGCCCGGATAAGCGCAGCGCATCCGGGGCCTTGCGCGATGCGATGACACTGATCCGTGGATCGAAGCTGCCATCCCGATATTTCAGGGTTTTTCACAATTTTTCATGGTCGGCACAAGGACATCCCCGCGGCAGGGGGTGAAACTGCACTGCGTCAGCTGGGACTGCGATGACCTCTGTCGATCCCGTCTTCTGGCGCGACTTGCGGCTCATGCCAGCGCGCAGCGCTGTCATGACCGTCTCCAGACAAGGGGTGCGTTGTGACTGACAGAGACAACCTGTGCAAAGGACATCGTCATGCAATTCAAATCAAAACCTCGCGACAACGCGACCACCCTCCCTGTGGCTGATCGCCTGGCTGTTGCCGGGCTGTCGCGGCATTGGTGGCGGGGCCTGCGGATGGCTATTGCTGGCGATCGGGAGCGGGACGGCGAGCATTTGACGCCGACGTCCACGGAACTGGGGAGGATCACCATGAAAAAACGCGCACACATCCTGGCTGCCCTTGCAGGCCTGATGGTTTCGGGCACGGCAATGGCCGCCCATCCCTTGCAAAATGACGTGGACAGAGACGGCGCGGCCGATGTTTTCTTCAGCGGTGGCTCGTCGCTGGCCTATTGGGGGCTTACGTGGGACTGGGACAATTGGTATGAGGTTCCGATCTTCTACAGCCGCTATCTCGGAGACGCAGGTGCCGGCTACAGGGTCGTGTCCGTGAGTGATTTCGATGGAAACGGGGGAGCCGATGTCCTGTGGACCAACGGGACCCAGCTCAAGATTTGGATCAATAAAACAGACGCCGAAGGTTTCCCGGGCGCTTATACCCCCGTGTCGGCGGGAACCTACGGACGCGGCTGGGAGCCGTTCGCAGCCCGAGATATCAACGGCGACAGGAAATCCGACATCCTGTTCCGCAGGGGCTCGGAACTGGTCTTTTGGCTGATGGATGGCGCAACCCTGATTCAAGACAACTACTTTGGAGACGGTGGTCCGGGCTACCGGGTGATCGCCCTTGAAGACTATGACGCCGACGGTTCCGCCGATGTGCTGTGGAGCAACGGCTCGCAGTTGAAAGTGTGGAGCAGCCGATCGGGTCACGCGACCCGTGTGATTGGCAACTACGGCGGTGGCTGGGAAGCCTTTGCCGGTGGCGACATCAACGGCGACGGCGTCGCGGACATCCTGTTCCGCGGCGGTACCCACATCGCCTATTGGTTGATGAATGGCAACCACCAGGTCAGGGGAAGTTTTTACGGCGGGGATGGTGGCGCAGGGTTCCGCGTGATCGCGGTCAGCGACTTCACCGATTATCTCGGGCTCCGAAAGGCAGAGATCGCGTGGGCGGACAGCTCGCATATCAAGCTGTGGGTATTGCATGACACGCTTGGGTTTGTCCCGAAAATCTGGGGACCCTACGGAGGCGGCTGGCAACCGATGAATCTGTTGATACCCCAGTAGCCACGCGGGACGGGTTTCAACCCGCCCTCCTGCACCCAGGAAAACCAAACAAGAAAACGGCGCCCTAAAGGCGCCGTTCTTGTTCCAGCGACGTGTCTGATTCGCCCGGCATCACGCGGCGCCGGCGCGGCTGCGGACCCCGCCTAGGCAATTGCGGCTCAAGCATGCGCACTTCCGTAGCTCGGTTAAGCGCAGCGCATCCGAGGCCTTTCGCGACGCGTTGACTCTGATCGGTGGAACGAAGTCGCCGTCGCGATACTTCAGGGTTTGTCATGGTCGGCACAAGACATCCCCTGCGGCACGGGGTGAAGCTGCGCCGCGTCGGCTTGGACTGCCGATGACCTCTGTCGATCCCGTCCCCTGGCGCGACTTGCGGCTCATGCGCGCGTGCTGCGCTGTCATGGCCGCCCCCTGACAAGGGCCGCGTTGTACTTGGTAGAGCGAACCTGTGCAAAGGAAGATCGTCATGCAATTCAAATCAAAACCGCGCGACAACGCGATCGCGCTCCCTGTTGCTGATTGCTGCCTGGCTGTTGCCGGGCGGTGGCGGCGGGGCCTGCGGATGGCCATTGCTGGCGATCGGGAGCGGGACGGCGAGCACTCCACAGGGCCGGAGAAGATCAATATGAAAAAACGCGTACACATCCTCGCTGCCCTTGCAGGCCTGATGGTTTCCAGCACGGCAATGGCTGCCCTCACCTTGCAGGATGACGTGGACAAAAACCGGCAGTCCGATATTTTCTTCAGCGGCGGCTCGTCACTGGCCTACTGGACGAGTGAGTTGGACGATTTCTACGACTTCTACGACGGGTCCCTGTACTTCAACAGCCGATATGCCGGAGACGGAGGTGCGAGCTACAGGGTCGTGGCCGTGAGTGATTTCGATGGAGACCGTTCAGCCGATGTCCTGTGGGCCAATGCAACCCAGCTCAAGCTGTGGATCAACAACGGCTCCGGAGGCTATACCCCCGTACCGGCAGGAACCTTCGGCGGCAGCTGGGAGCCGTTTGCGGCCCGCGACCTCAACGGCGACGGGAAATCCGACATCCTGTTCCGCAAAGGCTCGGAACTCGTCTTCAGGCTGATGGATGGCGCAAAAATCCTCCAGGACAATTACTTTGGCGACGGTGGCCCGGGGTACCAGGTGATCGCGCTTGACGATTTTGACGCCGACGGTGTCGCCGATGTCCTGTGGAGCAACGGCTCGCAGTTGAAGGTATGGCGCAGCCGGGCGGGTCATGCGACGAGCGTGATTGCCAACTATGGCGGCGGGTGGGAGGCCTTTGCCGGTGGCGACATCAACCGCGACGGGGTCGCGGACATCCTGTTCCGAAATGGCACCCACATCGCCTATTGGTTGATGAATGCCAACAGCCAGGTCAATGGCATTTTTTACGGCGGGGACGGTGGTCCAGGTTTCCGCGTGATCGCGGTCAGCAACTATTTCGGACCCGGCGGGGTACAAATCTTGTGGGCTGACGGCTCGCGTATCAAGTTATGGTATTACGACAATTACAACAAGCCAGATGGCTTTCATTTATATTCGGAATTCGTGGGTCCGACTTCATATGTCTCTCATGTTTCTTATGGCGGCGGTTGGCAACCGTTGAGCCTGTTGATAGCGCAGTAGCCCACGTAGGGCGGGCTCCAGCCCGCCGCTCGAGAATCCGGGAATTCAAACAAGAACGGCGCCTAGAGGCGCCGTTCTTGTTCCAGCTACGTCTGATTCGCCCGGCATCACGCAGCACCGGCGCGGCTGCGGACCCCGCCTGGGTAGTTGCGGCTCAAGCATGCGCACTTCTGTTGCTCGGATGAGCGCAGCGCATCGGTCCTTTCGCGACGCGATGACGCTGATCCGTGGGTCGAAGTCGCCATCGTGATATTTCAAGTTTTTCATATTTTTTCTTGGTCGGCACAAGGACATTCCGGGACCAGGCGCGGATCCCGGCCTCGCTCGCGGGTTAATCCCGTTACCCTTCACGCATCGGCCATACTCTGGTCCGTGGATCGGGGCTGACGCCCTGGGAGCCGGGATGGCGAAACAGGCGCTGCTGCATTCGATCTGGATCTTCGCGCTGTCGGTGGCAGAAGCGAGTGCGCAAGCACCAGAGCCAGGCACGCCCGAAACCGGGAAGAAGGCCGACGAAGAGGCCACGCTGCTGGATAAGGTAGTAGTCACGGCCCGGCGTCGCGATGAGTTACTTCAGGACGTCCCCATGTCGGTGACCGCGCTCAGTGGCACCGAGCTGGAATCCCGTGGCGCGGAAAACCTTAGCGCGCTCGGCGCGGCGGTACCCAACCTTACGATCTACCCCACGCGCGCGTTCACCGGCACCGTCACCGCCTACATCCGCGGCGTCGGCCAATTCGACCCGGTCTGGGGCGTGGAACCGGGCGTCGCGGTGTACGTGGACGATGTCTACTTGGCGCGCCCGCAGGCCGCGCTGCTCGAGATCCTGGATGTCGAACGCATCGAGGTGCTGCGCGGGCCGCAGGGCACGCTGTATGGCAAGAACACCATCGGCGGCACGATCAAGTACGTCACCCGCGCGGTCGAGGACACGTTTTCCGGCAATGTCGGCCTTACCGTCGGCAATTACGGCCGGCGCGACCTCAAGGCGGTGGCCAATCTCCCACTGGGCAATCGGCTGCGCGCACGCGTGGCGTTCGGCGACTTCGATCGCGACGGGTTCGGCACCAACCTGCTCACCGGCGAGGACGTCAGTGCCCGCGACGCGATGGTGGCGCGCATGACGCTGCAATGGTTGCCGCACGACGATCTCGACGTACAGCTGGCGTGGGACCGCTATCGGGACCGTTCCGGCATGGGCGGCGCCAAGCGCCTTGCCGTGAACCGGTTCGACCCGCTGCAGACGCCGCCCGACGCCGGCAACTTCGACGTGCGCAGCGACGCGCCCAATGTCGACGGGGTGGATGCGCAAGGCGTCTCCGCGACCGTCAACTGGCAGCTGGGGGAGCGCTGGCGCCTGAAGTCGATCACCGCCTACCGCCAAGGCGAGTCCACCGGCTACATCGACTTTGACACTTTGCCGCTGACGATCTCCACCGTCAGGCGCGAGTTCCATGATTCCCAGGCCACACAGGAACTGCAACTGCAGTGGAGCGGCGATCGCAACCACGGCATCGCCGGCCTGTATTACTTCGATGGCGAGGCGGGCGGCACCGGCTATAACAGCAACCGGAGCCCCGCCGTCGGCGTTACCGAGGGCGTGCTGGACACGCGCAGCGTGGCCCTCTATGGCGACATGACCCATGCCCTGACCGATCGCGTCAGCCTGGAAGCGGGACTGCGCTACACACGCGAGCACAAGTCCGTGGTCGTCTTCAACCGCAGTTACACCGATGCCACGTTGACGACCCTGACCAGGGTGAATGCAGACTTCAGCGACTCGACGACCTTCGGCGGATTCTCGCCACGGATCAACCTTGCTTACCGACCGAATGCCGCGGTGATGCTCTACGCGCAGGCCAGCCAGGGTTTCAAGAGCGGTAGCTACAACATTCGCGCGCGCCCCGCGGAGGTGCCCGAGTCGGCCTTGCCGCTCGACGATGAATCCGTGACCTCCTATGAGATCGGCGCGAAGACGCAGTGGCTAGACGGTCGGCTTCTGCTCAACGCCGCGGTCTTTCACAACGATTACCGCGACATCCAGCTTAGCGTGTTCACCACCTACGACAGCGATGGCGACGGCATCAAGGACGCCTTCTTCGGCGACTTCCGCAATGCCGGTTCCGGCACCCTGCGTGGCGCCGAGCTGGAGGTCAGCGCGCGAACCGGCCGGCATCTCAGATGGATCGGCAACGCCGGTTTCCTCGACAGCCGCTACGACCATTACCTCAGCGGCGGCATGGACATCGCACGGCAGCAGCGCTTCGCCAACGCGCCGCGCCTGACCGCTGGGGCTAGCGTCATCGCGACAATTCCGCTGGCGTCGGCAGGCTCGCTGGTCGCGCGTGTCGATGGGCGCTACCAGAGCAAGGTCTATCCGACCACCGACCTGAGCGAAGAGATCGCCCAAGCTGGCTATTCCCTGTGGAGTGCCTCGCTGGCCTGGCAGTCGCCGGGCGGGCGGTGGCAGCTCGCACTCACGGGACAGAACCTCGCCGACGAGGCGTATCGGACCACCGGATTCGACCTACCCATTTCCGGCATCCTCACCGGCTTCTACGGGCCACCCCGGACCGTCGCGCTGTCGCTGTCCTGGTTCTTCTAAGGGGACGGGGTGACCGGTGGCCGGAAATGCCATGCGCTGCATGAGCGCCTGGAAGCGTGGATGCGACCGCAGGTTCTTCCAGCCCGAGTCGGTCTTCAGGAACGCCATCTTCACGTCGCGTTCCCGGTAGGCGCGCTCGAGCAGGTCTAGCGCCGCATCGGAATTGCCCAGCGCATTTTCGACCTTCGCAAGGCTGGTGGCGGGGAAGTAGCCATCCCGGTCCTGTGACTGCATCTCGCGCAGCACCTGCTCGGCAGCGCTGCGGTTGCCGGCCAGGACATACGTCGGTCCGAGCACCGCCAGCACCTGGCTGCAAGCGCCGCAGAGGGAGCGCGCACGCTCCAGGTCAGCGATGGCGCCGGTGTAGTCGCGTTTGGCGCTCTTCCTGCCGCCGCGCATCAGCAACGCGACCCAGAAATCAGGGTCCAGCTCCAGTGCTTTCTGCAGTGACCGCTGCGACTCCTCGCGGTGTCCTGCCGCAGCGAGAAAGCCGGAACCCAGCGTGCTGATGATCGGTGACAGGGGATCCAGGGCGATGGCCTGGCGCGCGAGCCGGGCCGCTTCGTCCTTGCGACCTGTGTCGGACAACAGGTGCGCGTACGCCGAGTACGCTTCCGCCAAACTCGGATTGAGCGCGATCGCGCGCTGGAAGGAAGCCTCGGCACCCTGCCAGTCCCAGTCGTACCAGAACCGGATGAAACCCTGCGAGGAATATGCCTCGGCCAGCTTCGGATCGATCGCCAGCGCGCGGCCCACTGCGGCCTTCGCTAATGGGAAGGTTTCACGCGGATCCGCGTCACCGGTGATCACCAATGCGCGATAGGCGTAGGCGGTGCCTGCGTAGGCCCTGGCACAGGACGGGTCGAGTGCGATCGCCTGCTGGAATGCCGCCAGTGCCTGGCGCATCCGCGCCCCAGAGGGCCGGTCCAGCTGGTAACGGCCAGTCAGGTAGGCGCGATACGCCTCGGCATTGGCCCCGTCGCAAGGGCTCCGCCCTGGCACCGCGACCAGCTTCAACGCCAGCGCTGAACTCATGTCCGAGGCGATCCTGTCCTGCAGGGTGAAGACGCGATCCAGGCGCTGATCGAACGTGCCCGACCAGACCGCCGTACCGTCGCGCGTATCCAGCAGGCGCGTGCCCACGCGGACGTTGCCGCCGTCGCGCTGGAAAGTGCCTTCGACCACATAGGTCGCGCCCAGTTGGCGCCCGGCATCGATCGGGTCCTGCCTCGCTCCGGCCAAACGCTGGCTGGAGGTCAACGACCGCACGCGCAACGTGGTCAGGACGCTGATGCGCGTGATGAGCGTGTCGGCCAATCCGAGTTCCATAAGTTCGTCCTGCGGCCCGGGAGTGAGCGACCGGAACGGCAGCACTGCCAGCGATGCCGGTGCCGCGGCGTCCGCGATGGCTGGCGTCGACGGCTTTGGCGTCGATGCCGACTGTTCGCGCCAGCGCAATGCAACTGCTGCGAATAGGGCGAGCCCGAACAGCAGTGCGCCCAAGGCGATGG
>JALYOU010000353.1 GCA_030856725.1 Pseudomonadota bacterium | reverse complement strand
GTCACCGACTCGCGCGCCGCGCGCGATGGCCGCAACATCGAACGCGTGGGGTATTTCAACCCGATCGCGACCGGTGGCGAGAAGCGCATCGAGCTGGACACTGCACGCGTCAACCATTGGCTCGGCCAGGGCGCGCAGATGACCGACAAGGTCCGCAACCTGTTCAAGGAAGCGGCCAAGGAAGCACCTCAGGCCGCAGCAGCGGCTTGACCTGCAGCCGCGTCTTGCGCGGCTGATTCCGTCACGTGATGAAGCAAGACCGCCGCATCCTGGTAGGCAGGTTCGTCGGCGCCTTTGGCGTGCGCGGCGAAGTGAAGCTCGAATCGTTCACCGATCCGAAGAGCGCCATCCTCCGTTACCAACCGTGGATATTGCGCGATGCGCAAGGCCGGGAGCGCATGCTGGAAGGCGTACGCGGACGCGAAACCACCAAGGGCCTCGTCGCCAGCATCGCCGATCTGCAGGATCGCGACGCCGCCGAAGCGCTACGCGGCACTGAAGTCTGGGTCGCCCGCGAGGCCTTGCCGCCGCCGCAGCCGGGTGAGTATTACTGGGTCGATCTGGAAGGGCTGCGCGTCCTGAATCTGGGTGGCGTCGATTTTGGCGTGGTCTCACACCTGTTCTCGACCGGCGCCAACGATGTCGTGGCCGTGCAGGGCGAACGCGAGCGGTTGATCCCGTTCGTGATGCCCGAATACATCACTGCAATCGACTTCGAAGCAGGCACGATCACGGTCGACTGGGATGCGGATTTCTGATGCGCATCGACCTCATCACCCTGTTCCCCGAATTCGTGGCCCAGCTCGCCGGCCACGGCGTGGTTGGCCGCGCGCAGGAGCGCGGCCTGTTGGGGTTGCACGGCTGGAACCCGCGCGATTACGCCCAAGGCAGTTATCGCCGCGTCGATGACCGTCCCTTCGGCGGTGGTCCGGGCATGGTGATGCTGATCGATCCGTTGCGCGCCAGCATCACGGCCGCCCGCACCGCCGCTCCGGCTGCGGCCAAGGTCACTTATCTCAGCCCACAAGGCGCGCCGCTGACCCAGGCCAAGGTGCGGGAACTGGCATCGCGCGAGCGGATGATCCTGCTCTGCGGTCGCTACGAGGGTGTCGATGAGCGCCTGATCGCCGCGGAAGTGGATGAGGAGATTTCGATCGGTGATTACGTGCTGTCCGGCGGCGAACTGGCCGCTGCAGTGGTGATCGATGCGGTCGCCCGGTTGCAGGTGGGCGTGCTGAACGATGCCGAGTCGGCGGTGCAGGACAGCTTCGAGAACGGCCTGCTCGACTGCCCCCATTACACCCGGCCCGTCGAACACGCCTTGGGCAATGCCCCGGCAGTGCTGATGTCGGGCAACCACGTCGAGATCGAGCGCTGGCGGCGGCAACAGTCGCTGGGGCGGACATGGCTGCGGCGACCCGAGTTGATCGACGAGACCAGCCTGTCGAAGGCGGACCGGCAGCTGCTTCAGGCATTTCGCGAATCAAATAGCTCGGAAAACCCGAAGTAGGGCAGGTTGACCCGCCGATACGAACACTGGAATCGCGGAAAGGCGGGTCAAGCCCCGCCCTACGGCTAGACACACAAGGACCTAGCCATACAAGGAGCGGGGCCGCTATAATGCGCGGCTTCGCAACACCCGGCCGGCGTGTGCGTTCCGTCCATCGCCCGGCAATTCCGACAATAACGACATAAGCAGACCGTGCCATGACCAAGCCATCCTTGAATACATTGCTGCAGGAATTCGAATCCGCCCAGATCCAGCGCAAGCTGCCCGACTTCGGCCCCGGCGACACGGTTGTCGTCAACGTCAAGGTCAAGGAAGGCAACCGCGAGCGTGTGCAGGCGTACGAGGGCGTGGTCATCGCCAAGAAGAACGCCGGCCTAAATTCAGCGTTTACCGTGCGCAAGATCTCGCACGGCTTCGGCGTTGAGCGCGTGTTCCAGAGCCACAGCGCGATCATCGACTCCGTGCAGGTCAAGCGCCGCGGCGCCGTGCGCGCCGGCAAGCTCTATTACCTGCGTGGCTTGGAAGGCAAGAAGGCGCGTATCCGCGAGGATCTCGCCGGCCAGGCCAAGGCCACAGCTGCAGCGAAGGCTGCCGCTGCCGCCGAATGAGGTCTGCGAAATAAGATTTGCGAAATAAGATCTGATTTGATCGCATCGCAAAACGGCTACCTTCGGGTGGCCGTTTTTGTTTAGAGGCCGAAGGTGCGTAGGCTGGGTTGACTTATGCAACTCTTCCTGACATTCGCTGGGTTGATGAAGCGAACCTAGCCTACGACTACGAGATACGTCGCAGCTTATGCACGAACCCGCAACCACCATCCGCCTCGACCTCTGGCTCTGGGCCGCACGCTTCTACAAGACGCGCGCGGTGGCCAAGCAGGCGATCGAAACCGGCAAGGTCGAGGTCGGCGGCGATCGCGCCAAGCCCTCGCGGAGCGTGCGCATCGGCGATGGATTGAAGATCGTCCGCGGCGACGACACGTTCGCCGTCGAAGTCACCGGCCTCAGCGACAAGCGCGGCGCAGCCAGTGTTGCGCAGACCCTGTATCGCGAGTCCGAAGACTCTGTCGCCGCGCGGCTGGCAATGGCCGCGCAGCGGCGTGCGGAACGTAACGGATATCAGGCGCCGCAGACCAAGCCGGACAAGCGCGCGCGACGCCTGATCCGCGCGCTTGGCGATATCGATGCACTCTGATCGTTGACGGGGCGCAACAACGTGCCAAGGCGACCCGGCGCTAGACATCGCCTTGGCGAGAAACCAAATCAGCGCCGTCCGCCCAATGCCTCACCACCAATTTTCAAAAGATCGTTGATGCCGATCTGGCCATCGCCATCGCGATCCAGCACCGTGCCTAGCAGGCCCCCGCCGAGACCGCCCTGCTGGCTGACGCGCTGGTGTTCCTGTCCCAGTTCGCGCCCAAGAACTTGCGGCGTAGGGTCTGTGTCCGCTTGACCGGATTGCCGCTTCTCGAACATGCGCTTGGCCAGATACGCCATGACGATCGGCGCCAACATACGCAGCAACATGCCAGCCTTGTCGTTGCCGAGGCCGGTGGCCTGTCCCAGTCCGTGTTCTGCGCGCGGTTGGCGGCCTCCGAAGATGTGGCCGAGGATGTCATTGCCTTGGCCGCCGCCGCCCAGCACCGAGCCGAGCACGTTGCCGAGGTCAAGTCCGCGATGGTCCTTTTCCAATGCGCCATACAAGGCATTGGCGCCATCGCCTTGCGATGCATTGCGCCCGAGCGCGCCAATGAGCAAAGGCAGAGCGGCGCTGATCGCACCGGCCATCTGTGCCGGGCCGATACCGAGTTGCTGCGAGATTTTCTGCAATGGCTGGCCTTCGAGCTGCGTATAGATTTCGTCGGTGATGGTGTTGTCCATGTGTGGCTTTCCTTCTGATCGGATTGGAGCCAGAACGCTAGGCGCACCATCGTTACGCCACCGCGAATATCTACAGGCTCTTGAGCCGGTACAGCGCTTCCAGCGCCTGCTTCGGCGTGAGTTCGTCCGGATCCAACGCGGCGAGTGCATCGAGCGCGGCCGAAGGCGGGGCGAACAGTCCGATTTGCTTTGGCGCATCCAGCGCCTGCGGCGACATTTCCACACGCGGCGAATCGCGGCGTTGCTCCAGTTCCGCAAGCCGCCCGCGCGCCTGTTGCAGTACGGGTTTCGGCAGCCCTGCAAGTGCAGCGACCTGCAGACCGTAACTGCGATCGGCCGGACCGTCCTTCACCGCGTGCATGAATACCAGTGTGTCGTCTCCGCCAGTATCGCGATGTTCGACGGCGTCGAGATGCACGTTGGCGATGCCGCTGCCGGGCTCCGCCAATGTCGTCAATTCGAAATAGTGCGTCGCGAACAGGGTGTAGCAACGGTTCACTGCGGACAGGTGCCGCGCAACCGAATCGGCCAATGCCAAACCGTCGTACGTGGACGTGCCACGGCCGATCTCGTCCATCAGCACCAGCGAATGCGGGGTGGCGTGGTGCAGGATGTAGCTGGTTTCCGACATTTCGACCATGAAGGTCGATTGCCCGCGCGCCAGGTCGTCACCCGCGCCGATGCGAGTCAGAATACGGTCGATCGGACCGATGTTCGCGCGCGCGGCGGGCACGTAACTGCCGATGTGGGCCAGCAGCACGATCAATGCGTTCTGCCGCATGTAGGTGCTCTTGCCGCCCATGTTGGGGCCGGTGATGACCAGCATGCGCGTTGTGTCGTCGAGCATGAGGTCGTTCGGCTCGAACGGTTCGACACGCACCGCTTCGACCACGGGGTGTCGCCCACGTTCGATCAACAGGCGTGGCTCGTTGTCCAATTCCGGCCGCGACCAGTCCAGCGCCTGCGCGCGTTCGGCAAAGCAGGCGAGTACGTCCAGTTCGCTCAGCGCATTCGCACAACATTTCAATGACTCGAGATGCTCGTTGAGTGCATCGAGCAGGCCTTCGTACAGGAATTTCTCGCGCACCAGCGCACGCTCGCGCGCCGACAACACCTTGTCCTCGAACCGCTTGAGTTCCTCGGTGATGTACCGCTCGGCGCCGGTCAGCGTCTGCCGCCGTGTGTAATGCGTCGGCGCCTTGCTGGACTGGCCTTTACTGATCTCGATGTAATAGCCGTGCACGCGGTTGTAGCCGACCTTGAGCGTGGGAATTCCGCTGCTCAGGCGTTCGCGCGTCTCGAGGTCGATGAGGAACTGGTCGGCGTGTGTGGACAGGCGCCTGAACTCATCGAGTTCCACATCGTAACCTTCAGCAATGACACCACCGTCGCGCGCGAGCAAAGGCGGCTGCGGCACGATCGCTTCCGCAAGCAATGCCGCCTGCGCGACGTGTTGGCCTAGGGCACCGGCGAGCGTTTGCAGGCGG
This sequence comes from Pseudomonadota bacterium, assembly GCA_030856725.1. Taxonomy (GTDB): domain Bacteria; phylum Pseudomonadota; class Gammaproteobacteria; order Xanthomonadales; family Xanthomonadaceae; genus JALYOU01. The sequence goes on along the minus strand of JALYOU010000353.1, from coordinate 7,369 downwards.
GGAGATTCCAGCAGCGCAAGGATGTCGCGCACACGCGGCAATAAGCCCAGTGCGTCGCGCAAGGTACTCAAGTCGCGCGGGCGTGCGGAGCGCAGCGCGATGCGTGTCAGGATGCGTTCGACATCGCCCAGCGCGCGGAACGTGGTGCGCAACGCGTCGTCGGCGCGATGGTCGATCAATGCCGCAACGGCGTGGTGCCGTTGGCACAACGTGCGACGATCGCGCAACGGACGATGCAGCCAGCGCCGCAGCATGCGGCTGCCCATCGGGGTGATGGTGGAATCGAGCACGCCGAGCAAGGTCGTCTTGGTATCGCCGTCGATGCGCGTATCGAGTTCAAGATGCCGACGCGTCGCCGCGTTCATCGCGATCGCATCGCCCGAGGGTTCGAACGCGATTGCGCTGAGATGCGGCAAGCGTTGCTTCTGTGTTTCCTCGACATAGCCTAGGAGGGCACTCGCGGCGGCGATGGCCGCAGGCTTGTCTTCAAGGCCGAATCCAGCCAGGTCGTGCAACCCGAAAAACTGCAACAACTGCCGGCGACCACTGTCGGCATCGAACAGCCATGGCGCGCGGCGGCGCATGCCTTTGCGTTCCCGCAGGAATGCAGGCCAGCCATCCTCGTCGGCCAGCAAAAGCTCGGCCGGCTCAAGCCGCGCGAGTTCGGCCTCGAGCGCGTCGTCGCTGTCGACTTCGTTGACGAGAAACCGGCCGCCCGCAAGATCGGCCCATGCAAGTCCGTAGCCCTTCTTGCTGCGCGACACCGCCATCAACAAGGTGTCGCGGCGATCCTGCAGCAAGGCTTCATCCGTCACCGTGCCCGGCGTGACGATGCGCACCACCTTGCGTTCGACCAAGCCTTTTGACAGCGCCGGATCGCCGATCTGTTCGCAGATCGCCACGGACTCGCCCAGCGCCACGAGCCGCGCGAGATAGCCTTCGGCCGCGTGATGCGGCACGCCCGCCATCGGGATCGGCTGGCCCGCCGAATTGCCGCGTTGCGTGAGCGTGATGTCGAGCAGCCGCGCCGCCTTGCGTGCGTCGTCGTGGAACAGCTCGTAGAAGTCGCCCATGCGGAAAAACAGCAGGATGTCCGGATGGTCCGCCTTGGCGGCGAAGAACTGGCGCATGAGGGGCGTGTGCTGGTCTTGGGACATCCGCAAACGCGTGCCGGGAAGGGCCGTGTAGTGTGCCCGAATTGCGTCCTTCGACAGGCTCAGGGCGAGCGGCAGATACATGCCCGCGCTGTTGCTGGATCACGGCATTCGCTTTTTTTCGGACAGTCCATCCGCATGATTTCGTGCCCGCTCATCCCGAGCCTGTCGAAGTACGCAGGAATGACGACAAGTGCGCAATGGAGGCCTCAACGACCATTTCGGCACCGGTGGCCTTGGGGTCTACGTCCCATCCAATAGCCCGCGCCCATACGCCGCAGGATGTGCTACGTTCCGCCCCATCCAGCGCCGCATGCCGCAACACCCGGTCCATTCAGGGTCGCAATGCGTCACCGGCAGCCGGAACACATGCGTGGGGACGCATTTTTCATGTCGTCGCCGGGCCGTTTTCATAAAAATAATCGGGGAGAGAAACACATGGTTGCATCGACGCCGGGAAGAAAGCTGCTGACGCTTGCCGTACTGGTTGGACTCGGAACGCTGGCGCAAGCGCCCGCCATGGCGCAGGACACCGCCGCCACGCCCACTGCCGCGGCGAATGCCCAGGACGATGAGCCGCAGACGCTGGACACCATCGTCGTCACCGCGCAGAAACGCGAGGAACAGCTGCAGGACGTGCCGATCGCGATCACCGCGCTGTCCGAGGAAATCCTGCGCGACACCGGCGTGCGCGACATCAAGGACCTGCAGGTTCTGGTCCCCGGCCTGACCGTGACCAGCACCCAGAGCGAGGCGCTGACCACCGCGCGCATCCGCGGCGTCGGCACGGTGGGCGACAACGCCGGCCTGGAATCTTCGGTCGGCATCGTCATCGACGGTGTGTACCGGCCACGCAACGGCGTCGGCTTCGGTGACCTTGGCGAGATCGAACGCGTCGAAGTGCTGAAGGGTCCGCAAGGCACCGTGTTCGGCAAGAACACCTCGGCCGGCGTCATCAACGTCATCACCCGACGCCCGGACTGGGACACCACCGTCGAGGGCGAACTCACCATCGGCAATTACGACGCGCATGGCGTCTCCGCCGCGTTCAACACGCCACTGGGCGAGAAGGCCGCCTTCCGCATCTATGGCGCCAAGCGCGAGCGCGATGGCTTCATGGATGTGCGTACGGGCGCCGGTCCGCGCGTGCAGGACGAGGACTACGACCAGAACTTCCACTCGGTGCGCGGCCAGTTGCTGCTGCAACCCAGCGACGAACTCGATATCAACTTCATCGCCGACTACACCAGCCGCGAAGAGAACTGCTGCACGGCTGTGACAACGGTGCGCGGCCTCACTGGCGACATCGTGGATCGCTTGTCTGCGGATGAAGGCGTGGTGCCGGTCGCCGACCCGTTCAATCGCGTGGCCTACAGCAACCGCAGCACCGAATCGGACATTAAAGACAAGGGTGTCTCGGCCGAAGCCAACTGGTCGTCACCCTGGTTTGGCGGCGCGACCCTGACGTCGATCACTTCAAAGCGCGACTGGCAGGCGATCAACGCACTTGATTTCGACTTCACTTCCGCCGACATCCTGTACCGCCCCGCCAATGAGGACGAAGCGTTCACCGGCTTCGATACGTTCACCCAGGAACTCCGCCTCACCGGCGCCACCGACCGGATCGACTGGATGGTCGGCGCGTTCTATTCCGACGAAGACCTCGCCCGCAACGAGAGCTACCGGATCGGTTCGCAGTACGGCCAGTACCTGTCGTCAGCGCTGCTGACCAGCATCAATCCGGCCTTCCGTAATGCGCCTTCATCCAACACGTTCCTGCAGGAAATCACGCTGCAGCCGTACAGCACCAGCTTCGGCGACCTGGCCGCTCAGGATCGTTACCGGCAAAACGCCAAGAGCCTCTCGGTGTTCACCAACAATACCTTCCACGTGACGGACGCATTCGACATCACCTTGGGTCTGCGTTACACCCGCGAGGACAAGGAATTGCGCTCCGATTACAGCAATCCCAGCGGCGGCGGCGCCTGCGGTTCGTTCTTCAATCCAGCGACCGGCGGTCAGGCCGGCGCCGTGGGTCGCATTGCCGGATCGCTGACCGCGCGCGGCGTTCCCTTCGCAGCGCTGCCTCCCGCGACCCAGCAGACCATCGTCAGCAACATCATCGCCTTCAGCTGCCTGCCGTGGACCAACCCGGCGCACAACGCGTCCACCCGGGACACGCTGCAGGAGCGCGAGGAGAAGGAATGGTCCGGCACGCTGAAGGCGGCTTACCGCTTCAATGAGCAGGTGATGACTTACGCTTCGGCGGCACGTGGATACAAGGCCGGCGGCTTCAATCTCGACCGCGTGCAGTCGTCCAACGGTCTGTCCAGCGGTGGTGCGGGCATCATTCCGGTGCTGGACACCTCGTTCCCGGGCGAGTTCGTCGACAGCTACGAGCTGGGCACCAAGACCACATGGATGGGTGGCAACCTCCTGCTCAACGCCACCTTGTTCCACCAGACCTACGAGGACTTCCAGCTCAACAGCTTCCTCGGCACGAGCTTCGTGGTGCGGTCGATTCCGGAAGTCGTGTCCAAGGGCATCGACACCGAAATCCTCTGGTCGCCTATGAAGGGCTTGATGTTCCAAGGCGGCGTGACCTATGCGGATACGCGTTATGGCGACGAAATCCCGACGCCAGAGTTCCTGCCCACACCGGCCAGTAGCCCTGGTTCGCTGTACAAGTTGCCAGGCAGCCAGATCAGCTTTGCACCGTACTGGTCGAGCACAGCGTCGATGACCTACGAATGGGATTTCGCCAACGACATGATGGCCCGGTTCCATATCGGCGCCAAGCATTCCTCCGACTACAACACGGGCTCGGATCTGGATCCGGAAAAACTGCAGGAAGCCTATACCGTGGTGAACGCGCGCATCGGCTTTGGCGCCAGCGACAAAGGCTGGGTGGTGGAACTCTGGGGCCAGAACATTACCGACGAGGATTACGCACAGGTCGGATTCGATGCGCCGCTGCAGAACATCAATGCGGTACCGGGAAACCCGCTTAATTCATATAACGCGTTCCTGGCCGCACCGGCGACGTATGGTGTGACATTGCGCGTTAATTACTGAGTCCCGACGTTTCGCTTATTAAACGGCCCGCCCTGTGCGGGCCGTTTTTTTTGCGTATGCAGGGTCAATTTATTGCACGCGCGAATCTCCTCCGCCCAAAGCGTGCGAGTAAAGTCGCCCCTGCAACATCTCCATCGCCACACTCTTAAACTACGGCTTAGTCCCCTTACAGCGCCCGCATGAGCATCCCCACCGACGCCGAACTTCAAGTGCTTGCGGAACACCTCGGCACCCGCCTGCGCGCCAACCACGATCACCTCGTCACCGCTGAAAGCTGCACCGGGGGATGGATTGCCAAGACCGTCACCGATATTCCCGGCTCGTCGGACTGGTTCGACTGCGGCATGGCGGCCTACAGCTACGAAGCCAAACAGGCGCTGCTCGGCGTGCGCTCGCAGACACTGGAAACGCATGGCGCCGTCAGCCGTGAAACCGTCATCGAAATGGTCTCCGGCGCGCTTGCCAAGTCGGGCGCAAGCGTTTCCGTTGCCGTGACCGGCATCGCCGGCCCGGGCGGGGCGATCGAAGGCAAGCCGATCGGTACCGTCTGGATCGCCTGGAAACGTCGCGGGGGTTATCCAACCGCCGAGGTGTTCCATTTCGACGGCGACCGCGAGGCGGTGCGCCGGCAAACCGTAGCGGCGGCATTACACGGACTGCATGCACTCGCCACCCCGTAGCGTGGGGCCGCCCACTGCTCTCCATCCCGATCCCACGATCACAGACAACCCAGCTGACAATCGGGGTTGACACCAAATTCTGTTAGTAGTATTACTACTAACCATGGAACTGACCGATACCCAGCAAGCCATCCTCGCCATGATCGCCGAGCGTATCGAGGCCGAAGGCATGCCGCCTTCGCAGACCGAAATCGCCCGAGCTTTCGGCTTCAGGGGCGTCCGTGGCGCCCAGTACCACCTTGAGGCCCTTGAAGCCGCCGGTGCCATCGAACGCATTCCCGGCCGGGCCCGCGGCATCCGTGTCCGCCAGATGCCGGCTGCCCCTCAACACGAACTCACCTTGTCGAATAAAGACGACACCCTGCGTTTACCCGTGCTGGGCCAAGTGGCTGCCGGCGTTCCGATCGGCGCCGACATCGGCTCTGACGATTACGTCCTCCTCGACCGTACCTTCTTCTCCCCAGCACCCAATTACCTGCTCAAGGTCAAAGGCGACTCGATGCGCGACGAGGGCATCTTCGACGGCGACCTCGTAGGCGTGCATCGCACGCAGGATGCGCGGTCCGGCCAGATCGTCGTGGCACGCATCGACGACGAAATCACCATCAAGCTGCTGAAGGTTGGCAAGGACGGCATTCGCCTGCTGCCGCGCAATCCCGACTACCAACCCATCGAAGTGCAGCCCGGCCAGGACTTCGCCATCGAAGGTTTGTATTGTGGCTTGGTGCGGCCAAGCCGGTGATCAAACGTAATTTCACCGCAAAAGTCCGACGCGCTCGGGCGGAGTTTTCCGACACGACCGAGGGCAATAGCGCGATTTCCGGCAATGATCCGACTGGCTTAATTTCAAACACGCAAAAAACAGTCTCAGCTGTTGCGAACTCCGATCGCTACGCTGCACCTATCAAACAATCCAGCAAGGAAACGACGATGGACGAGAACAAGAAGCGCGCACTTTCAGTAGCCCTGACCCAGATCGAAAAGCAGTTCGGCAAGGGCTCGGTGATGTTGATGGGCGACCGCTGCGCGGTGGCGGCCGAAGTGATCAGCTCCGGCTCGTTGATGCTCGACATCGCACTCGGCATTGGCGGCCTGCCCAAGGGCCGCGTCGTCGAAATCTACGGGCCAGAATCCTCCGGCAAGACCACGCTGACCTTGCAGGCCATCGCCGAATGCCAGAAAGCTGGCGGCACCGCCGCCTTCGTCGACGCCGAACACGCACTCGACCCGGCCTACGCGCAGAAACTTGGCGTCAACGTCGATGACCTGCTGGTCTCGCAGCCCGACACCGGCGAACAGGCCCTGGAAATCACCGACATGCTGGTGCGTTCCGGCGCTGTCGACATGGTCGTGATCGACTCCGTCGCCGCGCTGACTCCGCGCGCCGAAATCGAAGGCGAAATGGGCGACCAGTTGCCCGGTCTGCAAGCCCGTTTGATGAGCCAGGCGCTGCGCAAGCTCACCGGCAACATCAAGCGCAGCAACTGCATGGTCATCTTCATCAACCAGTTGCGCATGAAGATTGGCCAGATGATGCCGGGCCAGAGCCCGGAGGTGACCACCGGCGGTAATGCGCTGAAGTTCTACGCCTCGGTGCGCCTGGATATCCGTCGCATCGGCAGCATCAAGAAGGGCGACGAGATCATCGGCAACCAGACCCGGATCAAGGTGGTCAAGAACAAGCTGGCGCCACCGTTCAAACAGGTCATCACAGAAATTCTTTACGGCGAGGGCATCAGCCGCGAAGGCGAGTTGATCGAGATGGGCGTGGATGCCAAGTTGGTCGAGAAAGCCGGTGCCTGGTACAGCTACGATGGCGAACGCATTGGGCAGGGCAAGGAAAATGCGCGGACCTACCTCAAGGAGAACCCGGCCCAGGCGCAGAAGCTTGAAGCCGCGCTGCGGGCGCAGTTGGTGCCGCAAGAAGCGCCGCGTGACGGGATGGAAGTCGAAGCCGGGGGTGAAGCCGAGGCAGCAGTGAAGACCAAAAGCAAGGGCAGGGACAAGGACAAGGAAGATTGATGCGGGTAGACGGCTGCGGCGGTCCGACACTTTCGTCAGCGCCGTCGCGTCGTCGTCCGGAGATCACGCCAACACAACGTGCGCTGGGCCTCTTGACCCGCCGTGAGCACTCGCGCATCGAACTCGCGCGTAAGCTCACCCGTCGTGGTGTCGAGCCCGCTGATGCCCACGCAGTCGTCGAAAAGCTTGCCGAAGCGGGTTGGCAGGACGACGTTCGGTTCGCTGAATTATTGGTCCGTAGCCGAGCAAACACCGGTTACGGACCCGTGCGGATCCGTGCCGAATTGGCCACGCATGCGTTGTCGGCGGAAGTCATTGCCCAAGCCTTGGAAAAATTCGGGTGTGATTGGTCCCGCAATGCCAATGATCTGTTGCAGCGCAGGCATCCTGCGGCACTGAACGGCGATCGCACGGCCCAGCGCAAGGCGGCGGACTTCC
>JALYOU010000348.1 GCA_030856725.1 Pseudomonadota bacterium | reverse complement strand
CCTGCGCACGACGCCAGCCACGGCGATGCAAAGGGCCGCCGCCAAGATCGACCGACAGGATCGCCCTGCCCTTGCGCACCACGAGGTTGAGCCGCAGGTCGGGTGACTCGACATCGACCGAAGGCCGTTCGCCAGTGCGCGTGCGTAGCACATCGACCACCGCATCCTTCACCCGCTGCGCGGCATAACGCGCATGCGTGATCGCGGTTCCGGAGACATGTGCATCGACGGCGAGTGTCTGTTCGACACCGAGATGGTCCTGCCACGGCACCGCCGCGGCGCCGGCATAGAGTGCGTGTTCGTCGGCACAGTCGTAATCGGCCAGCGGCCACAACACGCGACTGGCAAGCCGCGACCACAGCATCGCGCGTTGCGCATCGGCGAGCGTGCCTTCGACATTGGCGCCGGCCATCGCCGCGGTCGCTTTCGCGCAGCCGAGCGCAAGCAACTCCTCGGCGAGCAGATATTCCAGACCCTTGGGGCAACTGGCGAAGAATTTCATCGCATCACAGGCCGGCAAGGAGCGCAGCGAAGGCATCGCCGGTGGCCGCGACGTGCGCAGACAGGCGATGGGTGTCGTTGACCAGCAACAACCGCGCATCGCGTGCGCGCGCCCAGTCGATGACGTGCGTGGCCGGGATCAGTTCGTCATGCCAGCCATGCACGATGCTGGTAGGCACGCGCGCGGCATCGAAAGGATCTGTTTCGCCCAGGCGCATCGGCGGGGCCATCAGGAACAGGCCGGCCACCGGCACCTGCAGCGACACTAGCCCGGAGATGTAGGCGCCGAGACTTGAGCCCGCCAGCACCAGCGGCCCGCGTTGCGCCGCTATTGCCGCGAGCGAGAGCAGCCGTTGCAGGCGCGCGGGCACGTTGCCGAGTTCGCTGTGCCCGCGTTGGGCATCGAGATCGGTGTAATCGGGACGTTCGTGCGTCCAGCCCATGCGCTGCGCGGCATCGGCAAGCGCCGTCACCTTGGTCGCTTCCGGACCGCTCTCGAATCCGTGCGACAGGATCGCGTGGCCTTTCATGCGTGGGCTTTCCCGGGGATTATCTTCATGCAACAAGCGTCATGCGACATGCACCGCATCGCCGATACGCAGCACGCCGCCGCGCACGATGCGCGCGCAGATGCCGCCGTGGCCGCGCATCGCGTTGTAGCCGCCAGCGCCCAGAGCCGTTTCCATGCGTGAGCAGGGATCGCAGGGGCCAGTGCCTTGCAGCACAAGTTCACCGATGCGGAATTCGCGATCCTTCAATGCGATCAGCGGGATGCCGGACACCACCACGTTGCGCCGCAGCAGCGAAGGCGCAACCGTGGCGTGTCCGCTCAACGCAGCAATCGCGGGCAGGTGTTCGGCCTGGATCAGCGTGAGGCCGCGCTTGCCGCTGGTCGACACGTAGCGATCACCGAGCAGACCCTTGCCGGTGACGGCCTCGATGTCGTCCACTTCGCGCATCTCGACATCGCGCGCGGGACGCAGCCCGATCCAGTCAACGCGGCCGCGCTGCGGGAGTGTTGCGAGCAGGCGGCCGAGTTCGGAGTCGGGAGAGAGGGGCATGCGTGAATGCTAGCATCGGCGCATGCCGAACGACTCTCTGCCCGACCTTGCCGTGCGCTTGGAACCGCTGCCGTATGAGGCCCGGCTGGAGCAGCGGCCGCTGTCCCAGGTCGACCTGGTAGTGATGCATTGCACTGAGCTACCGGATCTGGCGACGGCACGCGCTTACGGCGAGCGCGTGCTGTACGACGCGACTGGAACCGGCAACAGCGGGCACTTCTACATCGACCGCGATGGCAGCGTGCATCGCTATGTCTCGCCGCACTACGTCGCGCATCACACCCGCGGCTACAACCCGCGTGCGGTCGGCATCGAACTGGTCAATGCCGGCCGCTATCCCGATTGGCTGGATTCGCGCAGGCAGGCGATGGACGAGGCGTACCCCGATGTGCAGATCGCTGCGTTGATTGCGTTATTGCGGGAGTTGCAGATCGAAATTCCTTCGCTGCGATGCATCGCCGGGCACGAGGATCTGGATACGGACGAAGTCGAAGCCAGCGATGACGCTGCGCTACGCGTGCCGCGCAAGCGCGATCCGGGACCGTTGTTTCCGTGGGCGCGGGTGCTGGATGCGATTTCCCTGCAACGCCTGGATGTCGGCTGTTCGTAGGAGCGGCTCCAGCTGCGAGCTCTTCGCGGAAAGTCCTGGAAATCAAGAGCTCGCGGCTGAAGCCGCTCCTGCGAAGAGCAAACAGGGCGTCATCGACGCGCCCGTATAATCGCGGCATACGCCAACCGCGAACCTCGCATGACCACGCCCGTCGTTTCCGAACTGATCGAACTGCTGTCGCTGGAACGCCTGGAGGACAACCTGTTCCGCGGCCAGAGCCGCGACATCGGCACCAAATACGTGTTCGGCGGGCAAGTGCTGGGTCAGGCGTTGTCCGCGGCACAGGCCACGTTGACCACGCCGCGCGCCGCGCATTCGCTGCACGCTTACTTCTTGCGCGCCGGCGACATCGAACATCCCATCGTGTACGACGTGGATCGCACGCGCGACGGCGGCAGCTTCTCGGTGCGGCGCGTGACCGCTATCCAACATGGCAAGCCGATCTTCGTGTTCGCGGCCTCGTTCCAGGACGAGGAAAGCGGCGGCGAACACCAGCTATCGATGCCGGAAGTCCCCAAACCCGAGGACATCGAGCCCTCGGCCGCGGTCCCGCCGGAAGTCCTCGCCACGTTGTCGACGAAGGTGCAGCGCTGGTTGTCGCGGATGGGGCCGTTCGAGTTTCGTCACGTGTATCCGCGCGACGAACTCAATCCGCCCAAGCGTCCGCCGTTCCAGCAGGTGTGGTTCAAGCTCAGCGAGAAAGTCGGCGATGCGCCGGAACTGCATCGCGCGTTGCTGGCTTACGCGTCCGACTTCCATCTGCTCGGTACCGCGACATTTCCGCATGGCATCAGTTATTACCAGCCGAACGTGCAGATGGCGTCTCTCGATCACGCACTGTGGTTCCATCGCCCGTTCCGCGCCGACGACTGGTTGCTGTATTCCATCGACAGCCCGAGCGCGCAGGGTTCACGCGGGCTTGCGCGCGGGTCCATCTACGATCGTGCCGGACGCCTCGTCGCCAGTACCGCGCAGGAAGGGTTGATCCGCGTGGTCGATGACGAGAAGGCCGCGGCGCAGGTGCCATCGAGGCAATGACATGAGACAGATGTTCACCAGTCCGCGGCTCGAGAACGTCGAACGCGTCGCGCAACTGCTCAACGAAGCCGGCATCGAGACGAAGATCAGCAACGGCCGCTCGTACAAGGGCAGCCACCGCGGCGGTTTCAGCTATCGCGAAGACGAACGCACCGCGCCGCAACCAGCCGTGTGGGTCCTCATTTCGGAGGACCAGCCGCGCGCACGCCAGATCCTGCGCGACGCCGGCCTGCTGGAAACCACGCGAGCACCGGCCGACAGCTATCTCGCCCCGACCTTCCGCGCGCCCGAGATCAAGACGCCCGAATCGGCACAGAAACGTGCGCTGCAGTTGAAGCTGGGTTTCCTGATTGCCATCGTGATGATTATCGGACTGGTGTTCATCCAGGTGTTTCCGGACTCGGTCAAACGCAACGCCCCCGCAGCCGTTGTCACCACGCCACAGGCGATCGGCGATACGGCCGCGATGCCCACACCCGAGGCGCTGGCCGTGCTTATCCTCAACAGCGAATCCTCGATGCGGGCGCCGGCCGTGTTGTGTGTCGCGGTCGATGGCAGGGATGCGTCCGAAGGCTTGATGACCCAGATCCGGCGCCCGTCGCGCAAGGTCGTGCCCGCATCGCAGTGCGTGCGCGTGGCGAATGCAGCGTCGGGCAGCTACCACCGGCCGAGCGGCGCCAAGGCCTTCCTCCTCGACATCAGCGGGTTCCGTCAGAGCGCGGATACCGCACAGGTTCGGTTCAACGCATTCCATAGCACGCAGGCCGCCACCAGCAAGACGCTGGAAGTGCGCAACGCGGACGGGAGATGGGAGATCGTGCAGCTGTTGCGGCACGTGGAGTTCTAGGCGCGGATTTGGTTGGGACTCTTGGCCCGTCATTACCGCGAAGGCGGAAACCCACGCTGGCGATTTCATCGCTGCCGATTTTCCCGCGATTTGGTGATGTGCAGGCATGGATGAGCAGCCTGCGGCTGTTATCGAGCGCCCCCAACTTCGCGGGATGACGAGTGAGCCAGTCACATTCCCCACCAACCTGCGTCATGGAAGGACCTCCCTCTGGAAGTCGTGTCGTGGCCAGACAATTACTCGCCAAACGCTTTCTGCTGGCCTTGTTGCCACTCTTCGCCCTCCTTGCAGTTGGTCAGTTGGTGCAGGAGCGCGCTCTCGATACCGCATTGCTGCATGCTGCGATCTGGGCGCCGATCACGTCAGCCGTGTATGTCATCGCCCTGCGCTATCGCCGCTGCAAAGCCTGCCCCGACGAGACGCCAAGGCCAGCCGCATGAACGCCGAAACCATCGACCTGCTGATTCGCCGCGAACTGCCCGCCGCCGCGCGCGGCGATCGCAATGCGTACGGGCGCATCGTCGCCGCCAGCCAGAACGCCGTGACCTCGGTCGCGCTGGCGATCACGCGCGACGTGTCCACGAGCGAGGACATCGCGCAGGATGCGTTCCTCAGTGCATGGCGACACCTGCGCAAGCTCAACAATCCGGATAGTTTTCTGCCGTGGCTGCGGCAGATCACGCGCAACCTAGCGCGCGATCACCTGCGCGGGCTGCAACGCGGACCGCGGCCGGTCGATGATGCCGATGCAGCCATCGCCGCTGCAGCCGATGCGGCACCCACGCCGATGCAGCAGCTGATCGAGGACGAGCAGCAGCGCGCCGCAGCGGAACTCATTTCGGCATTGCCTGAAGACAGTCGCGAAGTGTTGCTGCTGTTCTATCGCGAAGGACAGAGTTCGCGGCAGGTAGCGGAGTTGCTGGGATTGTCGGACGCCGCCGTGCGCAAGCGCCTGTCGCGTGCGCGGCAACTGGTGCGCGAAGATCTTCTGAAGCGTTTCAGCGACTTCGCGGGAAGCACGGCACCGGGTGCGGCGTTCACCGTGATCGTGACTACGGCGTTGACCATCGCAAGCCCGCCCGCCGCCGCGGCCGGCGTATTCGGCATCGCCTCGATACTCGCCGGAAAGACGGCGGGCAAAGTGCTGCTGGGCGCCGCGGGCAGTATCGGCATCGGCATTCTGGCTGGCTTTGCCGGCATCTTTTTCGGATTGCGCCAGCAGTTGAAGCATTCCATTGACCAGCGCGAGCGGCGCGAACTGACGCGCAGCGCGATGATCTCGGCGGGCGCATCGGTTGGATTCGTGGTTGCGCTGGTTGTCGTGGCGAAGACCACGACGACTTGGCATCTAGCGGTGCTGGCTACGCTGTTGTTCATAGCGACGGTGTTCTACCAGACCATCGTCGTGCAGCGACGCGTGCTGTCGCGGCGGCATGCGCTGGAGGCAAGGCGCGATCCGGTCGCGGCTGCGAAGCGGCGCAAACGCGAGCGGCTGATGTGCTGGGTGGGCGGGATCGTCGGATTCGTTACGGGACTCGGCGGTTTGCTCGTCGGTTTGATCCAGTCCGGACGCCTGTAACGAAAAGCCCGGCCGTTATCGGCCAGGCTTTTTTGTGACGTACAGGCTTGGAAAAGAACTAAATGATTTTCGTCATCCCCGCGTAGGCGGGGACCCAGCGACTGTAACTGGTTGACTCAAGGCACTGGGTTCCACCTTCGCGGGATTTTTAACAACCACAGGCTGATCATGACGAGCAAAAGCAAAGGTCGTCAGCCCTTCGTTAACGCCGCACTTTCGATTCGATCTCCTCACGACTCAGACTGCCGTCCTTGTTCGCATCGAGTTTCTGAAAACGCTCCGCGCTGCGCGTACGGGCTTTCTGCTGATGCTCCGCGCGGCGCTTCGCGCTGGATGCTTCCATCTCCGCCTGCGTCAACCGGCCGTCGCGATTGCTGTCGGCCGATGTGAACCAGGCTTCCTTGCGCTCGCGGGCCTTGGCGTCCCAGTCGGCGCGATCCATGAAGCCATCGCGATTGCCATCGATTTCGTTGAACTTGGCTGCCAGCTTGGGATTGGCAGCGGCTTCGGAGCGGCTGATCCTGCCGTCCTTGTCCGTATCGGCCTTCATTATTACGCCGTGCATCATTCCGCCGTGCTTCATACCAGCGTGTTGCCCGCCCATGCCGCGGCGACCGTGCTTGCCCATGCGCTGCGGACGTTCGTCGGCGCTGAGCCTGCCATCGCGGTTCTTGTCCAGCTGGTCGAACTTCCCTGCCAAGCGTTCGTGCTGACCGGCCTCGGCGCGATCGATGAAGCCATCGTTGTTCGCATCGATCTTCATGCGTTGCGCCTTGCCTGAAGCAGTCACAGTCTCCTGCGCGAGTGCGGCGTTGGACAGCGCGGCCGCGGCAAGTGCGACGGACAGCATCAGCATGCGTTTCGTGTGTAACGGGTTCATGGAGCGGCTCCTGCAATGTCGGCGGAATGCCTTCACTGCGTTGTCAACGCGTGCGCGGCGACTTGGTTGACGCCGAAACCGACGCATTCAGGATGCGGACAGTCGCAATCGCTGCGATGACGGGCGCAGTATGCTTCCAGCCATGTCCCACATCGCCTTCAACGGCAGCGCCCTCGCCCGTGCCGTATCGATCCTCGGCCATCCGTTGCTGATGTTGCCGCTGGCCGTGCTTGCGTTGTCGTTGGCGCGCAACGGTGGCGACCGCGACACGCTCGTCATCGCCGCGGGATTCGGGATGTTCGCGGCCGCGGTGCTGGGGTATTCGTGGTGGCAGGTACGCTGTGGGCGCTGGACGCATGTGGACGCCAGTACGCGTCACGAACGCGGTTCCCTCAACCGCTTCCTGCTGGTCGCGCTTGCGGTTGCCGCAGTGGTTGCATGGTCCGCGTCGATGCACGAACTCGCGTTTGGCCTTGGCCTGTCCGCAGCGCTCATCGCGGCGGCGATGCTGTCGTCGCGGTATTGCAAACTGTCGCTGCATCTTGCGTTCGCGGTGTATGCCGCGATGCTGCTATCGCGCATCGACTGGCGCCTGGCCGCAGGCGCATTCGTGTTCGCAGCCGTCCTGGCATGGTCCCGCCTGGCGCTGCAACGGCATGTACCGCGCGACCTGGTGGCCGGTGCGCTTGCGGGCCTCATTGCGGGCGCGCTGTTCTGGCAACTGTTGCCTGCTGTCGCGTTGCCTGCCATGACGGAGTGATCCGATGCGTGAAGCCGACAACCTGCGCGTTTTCCACACCGGCGAGCACGTCTGCGGCTACTGGCCCGACCGCATCGCGCGCGACCTGGTGATCGATCCGCGCGATCCGAAACTTGCCGAGTTGTACGCGCTGGCACTGAGCTGGGGCTTCCGTCGCTCCGGCGATCTCGTCTATCGCCCGCATTGCCATGGCTGCCGGGCCTGCGTCGCGGTGCGCGTGCCGGTGGCGGATTTCATTCCCGATCGCAGCCAGCGACGCTGTCTGATGCGTAACGCCGACATCGAAATGCGCGTGGTCGCGGCCGAACGCAGTGACGAACAACTCGCGCTCTACCGGCGTTATCTCAGCACGCGCCATCCCGCCGGCGGCATGGACGATCACGGCGCGACGGAATTCGAGCAGTTCCTGATCGGCCGCTGGGCCACCGGGCGCTTCCTCGAGTTGCGCCAGCACGGCACCCTGCTCGCCGTCGCGGTCACGGACGTGGTGGTGGACGCGCTGTCCGCGGTCTACACCTTCTACGAACCCGATGCCGCGCACCGCAGCCTCGGCACGCTGGCGCTGTTGCACCAGATCGCATGGGCCCAGCGCGAGCAGCGCAGCCATCTGTACCTCGGTTATTGGATCGCCGGGCATCGCAAGATGGATTACAAGCGAAGGTTTCAGCCGCTGGAAGGATTCAACGGGCGCGAGTGGACGCGGCTGGAATTCGGAACGCAGGAACGTTCGATATAACCGGCCGCAGAGACAGTAGCGGCTCCGATTGAAGCGGGTCAGGCGTCGCCAGTGTTCGGATACAGGCGTCTGGCTTCGGCGACCGACCCCGCAATGAGTGCCTCAAGGACTTTGACATCGAGGTCGGCCAAGCGCTTGAAGTACAGACAGGACTTTCCCATCTTGTGTTTCCCCAGCTTGGCCAAGTGACCGGCTTGCTTGGGTGTCTCCGCGATGACGTAGACGACCAGTTCCCTGCCGCGGACTGCGAAGGCAGCAAGCGGTGCATCGCCTGAGCGGCCACTCTCGTACCTGTAGGTATACGAGCCATAGCCCACGATGCTTGGCCCCCACATGTATGGCTGCTGCTTCGTCACCCGCTTGCACATGGTCATGATGGCCTTGCAGTCCGCCAGCTGCTCGGGACTGGCTCTGGACGACAGGTACGCATCGACGCTTGCGCCCGTGGGTTTGGTTTTGGTCTCTGCCATCGGGGATTCCTGATTAGCGGGAGCGCAGGGATGGTGTTGAGTGCGATGCCTAAACGCTGAACGAAGCCGGCTGGGAAACGCTTCGGCTTGATGAGCTGTTAGCCGCTACTAAGCATCTTGTGCGGCGTCGTGGAAGTCTGACATGGTTGATCATGATCTTGATGCCGGATTTTACGAGTTCAACCGCTTCGACTTTGCGGCCGCAGGCGCATGCCCAGCACGATTACCATCAGCACCGATGACAACTAGTTAACTTTCTTTGACGGGATGCGGTGACCTTTCCACCGAGTGACTCCACAGTCTCTTTTAGTTGGCGCGCGGGGAGGTCACCTAGCGTGCTTCATCCCGAAGCATTCGACTCGTTGCTAATCCCTTCATCACCAGACACAGCCCCCGCCGCCGATACTGGACTCGATGACACTTCAACCGGCGCAGCGGTCGGCCCCAGCACGGGTAACGTCATCCGCGGCTCTGTGATACGCGGCCCGAAACCGAACGCGTCGTCGCTGTGCATGGAGACAATCATGCGGATCATGGCGTTGGGCACCATCAGTTCCACTTCGATCGCCTTGCCCACCTGCGTGTTGCCGTGCAATGTCATTTCCACCAGCGATCCTGAGGTGTCGATCTGGCTGCACAGTACATGCGCGCCCGCGGGGCCTTCTGCGAGATAGGGTTTGATCGCCTCACCGAGCGCTTCCAGCGCCTGCGGGAAGAAGAACACGGCATAGCCTTCGTCGCCTTTCATGGACTTGTTATTCATGGGCTTCCATCGGTGATGGCGGATGACGCAGTCATAACAGATCGATGGTGAGCGCGGCGGCCGCATCGCGCGCGATCGCGCGGGCGTCTTCGATGTTCTCGCCGCGTGCGAGCGTGACGCCGACGCGCCGCTGGCCCTGCACGCGCGGCTTGCCGAACAGGCGCAGCGCCGTATCCGGCACACGCAAGGCGCCATCGACATTGCCGAACACCGGCACACCATGCCCTTCCGCCAGCACCGCTGCCGAAGCCGACGGACCGAGTTGGCGGATCACCGGTATTGGCAAACCAAGGATCGCGCGCGCATGCAGCGCGAACTGCGAAAGATCCTGCGACATCAACGTCACCAGGCCGGTGTCGTGCGGGCGCGGCGAGACTTCGCTGAACCACACCTCGTCGTCCTTGACGAACAGTTCCACCCCATACACGCCCCAGCCGCCGAGTTCGTCGGTGACGCTGCGCGCGATGCCCTGCGCCAGCGCCAGCGCGCGCGTGGACATCGGTTGCGGTTGCCAGCTCTCGCGGTAGTCGCCGTCGCATTGCAGGTGGCCGATGGGATCACAGAAGCTGGTGCCGTCGCGATGGCGCACGGTGAGTAATGTGATTTCGTAATCGAAATCGATGAAGCCTTCCACGATCACGCGCCCCGCGCCGGCACGGCCGCCGGTCTGCGCGTAGTCCCATGCGGCATCGATGTCGTGTTCGTTGCGGAGCAGCGACTGGCCCTTGCCCGACGAGGACATCACCGGCTTGACCACGCAGGGCATTCCCAGGGCTGTGACGGCATCGCGATAGGCATCGAGGGTGTCGACGAATCGATA
>JALYOU010000347.1 GCA_030856725.1 Pseudomonadota bacterium | reverse complement strand
GCCATGCGGGCGTCATGCGGGTCGCATCCAGTCGCAACGCCTTGTCGGCGATGTAGCGCGAATAGAAACGAAAGCCGATGAAGAACACCGAGACCGACGCGGCCACCAGCCACATCGCATTGATCGTCTCGCCGCGCGTGAGCGCGATGGTGCCGAGGCAGAAGGCGGCGAATACGGAGAGTGCGGCCCAACCGATTTTAGCCAATGAGGTCATGGACGTTCCGTAGGTAGAAAACCTGCTTTCCTTCTCCCATCGGGAGAAGGGAAAAGCAGTACTACAGCCAGCGCACTTTCTTCAAGTAACGATACAAACCAAACACCACCACGCCAACGATGCCGATCAGCACGAAATAACTATTGCGCCCCTGCAGCTCAGGCATGTTGTCGAAGTTCATGCCGTACCAGCTGGCGATCAGCGTCGGTGCAGCCAGCAAGGCCGCCCAACCGGCAAGCTTCTTCACCACTTCGCCTTGATTGATGTTCACCAGCGACAGATTGACGCTCATCGCCGCGCTCAGCATCTCGCGCAGGGTGTCGATCGATTCGTTGAGCCGCACGACGTGATCCAGCACGTCGCGGAAGTGCAGCTTGGTTTCTTCCGCCACCAATGCGACCTGCGTGCGGGTGAGCTGCGAGAGGATGTCCTGTAGCGGCGCGACCGCCAGCCGCATCTGCGTCAGCTCCTTCTTCAGGTCGTAAAGCTTGATGATGGTGTCGCGGCGGAACGTATCGGAAAAAATATCCTGCTCGAGCTCGTTCAACTCGTCGCGGAATTCGTTGACAATGGGAATGTAGTTGTCGACGATGAAATCGAGCACGCCGTAAAGCGCGAAGGCGGGACCCAGTTGCAGTAGCTCCGGTTCGCGCTCGAAACGCTCGCGTACCTGCGTGTACGACAGCGACGCGCCATGCCGCACCGTTACCAGGAAGCGCGCGCCGACGAAGGCATGGGTCTCGCCGAAACGCACATGGCTGTCCATCAGCTGCGCGGTGTGCACCACGATGAAGAGGGAATTGCCGTAGGTTTCCAGCTTGGGACGCTGGTGGGCGTGCTGCGCGTCCTCGACCGCTAGGTCGTGCAGCCCGAATTCCTCCTGCAGCTTGTCGAGCAGGCCTTCCTCGGGCTCGTGCATCCCGACCCACACGAAGCTGTCGTCATCGACGGCGAGCACATCGCTGATCTGGTCGAGCGTGATGTCCTCGCGCGCGCCATTGCGATACACGGCGCAATTGACCACGCAGCCCGGCAGGTGCGGATGGGGTTTGATGGGCAGGTCGTTCATCCCCGCATGATGGCCGTGGCGTGCAGGGGAGGCAAGATACACGCCTGCCGTTTGTAGGAGCGCCTCTCAGGCGCGATCGGGCGTCACCGGTGATGCTTCATCGCACCTGAGAGGCGTTCCTTCAAGACCAAGCGTTTTTTGGAAAACCCATGCCAGTGCTACATGGATCGGCATCAGCAGCGCAATCCAGGGCTGGTTGTGCTGCGGTAGCAACGGCAACCATTTCAGTATCACAGCGACGAAGGCGCAGATGGCGACGACACCCAGCACTCTGGAGAACCACGCGCCGGGACGTCGCCCACGTGCGATCGCGACAGCCCCCGGCAACAACAACAGGCACAGCGGGTTGAAAAGCAGCATGTTCTCGTTGCGCCATCCGGCCCAGTGCGCGGTGAAACCCCAGATGTAAAGCGACAGGCAGCCGACGATGCCGCAGATCAGCCAGAGCGGGATCGCGAGACGCGCCAGCCAACGCTGGCGGCGGCGGCCGATGCCGACGATGGCGATGCCGATGAGTAGGCCGGCCAGCGCATATGGCCACCACGCTCGCGGTGCGTCCGCAGGCTCGGGCGCGATGCGGTGCGGCAGCACGGCCTGTTCCGACAACACCAGTGGCGTGCCATCGCTGGCCTTGCTCTGGCGCAAGCTGTCGGCCAGTCGCATCGGGACATAGGCCTCATCCCAGCGCGTCATCGGTTGGTCGGCGTTCGGTCCGAGACCGAGATCGAATCCAAGCCACATCCAGAACGCGGGCCGCACCAACCGTACCGCTTCGCTATGGAAGCTGTTGCCGTGCGAGCTGGCGAGCAGCTGCGGTTTGAGGGTGCCGCCCAGTCCGCGATCCAGCACGTCGCGCACGCGCGTGGAGCAGTTTGCGATGAAGTAGTCGTAGCGGTAGCGCGCGTTCTCGGGTTTTGCGTTTTCTGCCAGTGCCGATCCGATGGCTTCCGCCTGTGCAGGCGTGACATTCAACCATTGCAGTGCAACACCGCGGCCTTCGTCCCG
>JALYOU010000319.1 GCA_030856725.1 Pseudomonadota bacterium | reverse complement strand
ACGCACATGCCGTCGCCGCGTCGAAGAAACAGCCGCTGTGGCAGCACCTTGCCAACGGCAACGACGTGTCGCTGCCGGTGCCGATGATGAACATCATCAACGGCGGCGCGCATGCCGACAACAACGTCGACATGCAGGAATTCATGGTGTTGCCGATTGGCTTCGATACCTTCGCCGAATCCTTGCGCGCAGGCACGGAAATCTTCCATGCACTCAAATCCGTGCTGAAGGGCCGTGGCCTCAGCACCGCGGTCGGCGACGAGGGCGGTTTCGCGCCCGATCTGCGCAGCAATGAGGAAGCGCTCGAAACCATCCTCGAAGCCATCGGCAAGGCCGGCTACAAGGCGGGTGAGGACGTGATGCTGGGCCTGGATGTCGCGTCCACGGAATTCTTCGACAACGGCAAGTACAACCTCACCGGCGAAGGCAAGCGCCTGACCAGCGAACAGTTCGTGGATTTCCTTGCCAACTGGGCGGCGCAGTATCCGATCATCACCATCGAGGACGGCATGGCCGAAAACGACTGGGCCGGCTGGACTTCGCTCACCAAGCGGCTCGGCAGCAAAGTACAACTGGTCGGCGACGATCTGTTCGTGACCAATCCGAAAATCTTCCGCGAAGGCATCGACAAGCAGGTCGCCAACGCGATCCTGATCAAGGTGAACCAGATCGGCACCTTGTCCGAAACGCTGGAAGCCATCGCGATGGCCGATGCCGCTGGCTATGCCGCCGTCGTCTCGCATCGCTCCGGCGAAACCGAAGACACCTCCATCGCCGACATTGCCGTCGCCACGACTGCGACACAGATCAAAACCGGCTCGTTGTGCCGCAGTGACCGGGTGGCCAAGTACAACCGGTTGTTGCGCATCGAGGAAGAAATCGCCTTGTTGAATTCGGGAAGCACTGCGAAATACGCCGGTCGTAATGCTTTCGTGTCGTTGAAGCGCTGAACGATTGATGCGCGTGCTCGGCATTCTCGTGCTGGTGCTGGTCGCGCTCCTGGCGTGGCTGCAATACCGCCTGTGGTTCGGCGGCGGCGGACAGGGCGAGGTGCTGGCGCTGCAGCAGCAGGTGAACCAGCAGGCGCGCGAGAACAGCGGCTTCACACAGCGCAACGACGCATTGACCACCGAAGTCGAAGACCTGAAATCCGGAGAGAAGGCGATCGAAGAGCGCGCGCGCAGCGAGCTGGGCATGATCAAGCCAGGCGAGACGTTCTATCGCGTGGTGGAGCCTGAGCCGGCGGTTCCGGTCAACGATGCAGTTTCACCGGATCCGCAATGACCTGGGTGGTCATTCCGGCAGCGGGACGGGGCGCGCGTTTCGGCGGCGATGTACCGAAACAGTATCTCGAGATCGAAGGTGAGTCCCTGCTTGCGCACACGTTGCGCGTATTGCTGACGCATCCAACGGTCGAGGGCGCAGTCATCGTCCTTGCCCAGGACGATGCGCACTGGCCGGGCTGGACATCATTCGCCGACAAACCGCTCATCGTGTGCACCGGCGGCGATGCGCGCGCGGATTCCGTCCTTTCAGGTCTTGCAGCTTTGCCAGAAACCGTGCGCGCGGATGATTTCGTGCTCGTCCACGACGCAGCACGTCCCAATCTTGGCTTGGACGATCTCGACCAGTTGCTTGAGCGCGGCCGCAACGATCCCGTTGGCGCGATCCTGGCCGCGCCGGTGCGCGATACGCTCAAGCGCGCGGGAAATGACGGCGGCATCGATGCGACCGAGTCGCGCGAACGCCTATGGCGCGCGTTCACGCCGCAGCTGTTCCGCCGCCTGCAACTGACGCGCGCTCTGGAAGCCGCCCGCGATGCAGGTGTTGCGGTGACGGATGAAGCGATGGCGATGGAACAACAGGGTTTGCGACCATTGCTGATCGAGGGGGCGGAGGATAATTTCAAGATCACGACGCAGGCGGATTTGCAGCGGTTCGCTTTCATATCGAGTAACAAGCGATGACAAGTGCTTGGTTGCTTGAAGTCGTCATTCCCGCCTTCGCGGGAATGACCAGCAAGAGCGCAGAAAGGACGGTTCGACATGCCTGACAACGCGGCATTCCGCATCGGCCAAGGCTTCGACGTCCACGCTTTCGGCAACGGCGACCACATCAAGCTCGGCGGCATTCGCATCCCGCACGATCGCGGCATCGTCGCGCACAGCGATGGTGACGTGGTGATCCATGCGCTGTGCGATGCGTTGCTCGGCGCCTTGGCACTCGGTGATATCGGCAAGCACTTCCCACCGTCCGATCCGCGCTGGAAAGATGCCGACAGCCGCGACTTCCTGCGGCATTGCAATGCGCTGATTGGCGAACTCGGCTGGCGCCTCGGCAATGCCGACATCACTGCTATCTGCGAATTCCCCAGGATTGGTCCGCATGCCGATGCGATGCGCGCTTTGCTTGCGGCAGACCTCGCCGTCGGCATCGACGACATCAGCATCAAGGCCACGACCAGCGAACGCCTCGGGTTTACAGGGCGTGGCGAAGGCATCGCTGCGCAGGCGATCTGCCTGCTCGTAAAGGCATGAGCGATCCACTGCCGCACGCACACGGCGAACCTGTCCTTGCAGCGAACTTCCGCGCGACTCCCGGAGATTTCCTTGTTGAGGAAATCGACGGGTTCGAGGCCAGCGGCGGTGGCGAACATCTTCTGCTGACCATCGAGAAGCGCGGCATGAATACCGCCTTCGCCGCAAAGCAGATCGCCGTATGGGCAAGCGTCCCGGAGATGGCTGTCAGCTACGCAGGCCTCAAGGACCGCCACGCCGTCACCCGTCAACGGATCAGCGTTCATCTGCCGAAACGCATCGCGCCTGACATCGGAGCGTTGCAATCCGATGCATTACGCGTTCTCAAATCGGAATGGCATGCGAGGAAACTACCGCGAGGCGCGCTGGAAGGAAATCGTTTCGTGCTGACCCTGCGTGCCGTGCACGGCGACCATGCAGCGATTGAACGACGCCTGCATGGCATCGCAGACCGAGGAGTTCCAAATTACTTCGGCGAGCAGCGCTTCGGCCGCGATGGTGACAACATCACCAGTGCGCTGGCCATGTTCAACGGCCGCCGCATGCGCCGGGAGCAACGCACGATTTTGCTGTCGGCCGCGCGTTCCCAATTGTTCAACCAGGTGCTCGCGGCACGCGTCGTGCAGGGATCGTGGGATTACGGAGTCGAGGGCGAAGTCTGGCTCTTGGATGGCAGCCGCAGCGTGTTCGGACCGGAACAGTGGAGCGAAACACTGGCGAAGCGGCTTGCCGAATTCGATATCCACCCCAGCGGCCCGCTGTGGGGCAAGGGTGAACTGCGGACTCAGGATGCGGCGCATGCGCTCGAACTTGCTGCACTCTCAGACGAACAGGCCGTGCGATTGCGCACGGGCCTCGAAGCGGCTGGCCTCAAGCAGGAACGCCGCGCCCTGCGGCTGCGACCGCAGCACATGCAATGGCGATGGCTGGAACCGACTGTACTCGAACTCTCTTTCGCGTTGCCGCCCGGCAGCTACGCGACCGTCATATTGCGCGAGATCGGTGACGTCACCGACGCAAGCTCTTCGTCCCCCAATGGGACTTCCTTCGGGGCGTAAGAGCGGCTTCAGCCGCGAGCTCTGATGCACGACGGCTGCAAATCGTCTGGCCTTGGAACACGTAAAGTTCGCGGCTAAAGCCGCTCCTACGAAAAACGGAGTTTCAACGCTTCGCCAGCAACACCAGCACCGCTCCTGTACCGCCTTGCGCAGGCGGCGCGGAATGGAAGGCAAGCACATCCGCGCGCCTGCGCAACATCCCGTCCACCAGATTCTTCAGGATTGGTGCACCGCTCTCGGAATTGAGCCCCTTGCCATGCACGATGCGCACGCAGCCCAACGCGGCGGCACGCGCCTCCTGCAGGAACCGGCGCAGCAACACTTCCGCTTGCCGCGCATCGCAGTGATGCAGGTCCAGTTCTTCCTCGGCCGCGTACTCGCCATTGCGCAACCGTCGCAGCACGCGCGCGGGTACTTCGTCGCGGCGATAGTCCAGTGGGTCGCCCGCCTGCAGCAACGTGGCATCGAGGGCATGACGGAATTCGTCGCGGGCGTCGGCTTCGTCGCGTTCCGCCATCTTCGCGCGCGGACGCGGCTTGGGTCTGGCCGGTGGCGTCGGCGTGTCGGGCAGTTCGCGCACCGGGCCGATCGCCGACCGGAACATTGCAGCGTCGTCGTCGGAGGGCTTGCCGTTCATGTCGTCGAATGTAGCGGTTGTGGCGTGATGCGCAAGGTTCGCGACGCAATGCGACGGTCGGCAATGCGCATTGGGTATCATGCAGGCTCGCACGAGGAGTCCCATGCGCGTTTTGGTGAGTAACGACGACGGCGTCGAAGCCCCCGGCATCCGTATCCTGGCCGAGGGTCTGCGTAACGCCGCCCACGAGGTGCGCGTGGTGGCACCCGACCGCGACCGTTCAGGCGCGAGCAATTCGCTGACGCTCGACATGCCGGTGCGCGTGTTGCGCTTGGATGAATTCACCTGGCGCGTGGCCGGTACGCCGACCGATTGTGTGCATTTGGCGCTCACCGGGATGCTCGATGGCATCGACGATGCCGAACCCGATCTTGTGGTCTCCGGCATCAACAACTTCGCCAATCTTGGCGACGACGTGATCTATTCGGGCACCGTCGCCGCCGCGATGGAAGGCCGGTTCCTCGGGTTGCCCGCGGTGGCGGTGTCGCTGGCCACGGGTGATCACCAGGGCATGCATTTTGAAACCGCAGCGCGCGCGGTCGTCGAAATCATCGCGCGTCTCAAGACCGACCCGTTGCCGGCCGACACCATCCTCAACGTCAACGTGCCGGATCGTGCCTGGGAAGACATTACCGGCTTCGAAGTCACGCGTCTTGGCAATCGCCACCGCTCCGAGCCGTGTGTGCCCGCGCAGGATCCGCGCGGCCGCAATGTGTACTGGATCGGCCCCGCCGGGCGCGAACAGGATGCGGGCGCGGGCACGGATTTCCATGCGATCCGCACCGGCAATATTTCGATCACGCCGATCCACGTCGACCTGACGCGTTACCAAGCGCTGGAACATGTGGCGAGTTGGGTCAGCGGCCTTGCTGCTTCGCTGGAACGTACGGCATGACCGCAGGGATGCGTCTGCAACCCGAAGCGATCGGCGTCGGCATGACCTCGCAACGCGTGCGCGACCGGTTGATCGAACGGCTGCGTACCGGCTCCGATGTGTGTGGCGGCATCCGCGACGAGCGCGTACTCAACGCGATCCGCACCGTGCCGCGGCATCTGTTCGTGGATGAAGCACTCGCCACGCGCGCTTATGAAGACACCGCATTGCCCATTGGACACGGCCAGACGATTTCGCAGCCGTGGGTCGTCGCCAAGATGACGGAAGCGATCATCGAAGGTGCGATGCCGAAAAAAGTGCTCGAAATCGGCACCGGCTCCGGCTATCAGGGCGCGATCCTCGCCGCGCTCGGAATGGAGGTGTACACGGTGGAGCGTATCGGCGAACTGCTGCGCAACGCGCGCAAGCGGTTTCGTTCACTGGGGTTCAACGTGCGCAGCAAGCACGACGATGGCCGCATCGGCTGGCCAGAATTCGCGCCTTATGACGCGATTCTCGTCACTGCCGGCGCGCCGGCATTGGTTGATGCCTTGAAGGAACAAATCGCGCCCGGTGGCACGCTGGTGGCGCCTGTCGGCGGCGCGACATCGCAATCGTTGCTGCGCTTGCGCAAGGATGCCGATGGCCGTATCGAGGAAACGAACCTCGCGCCGGTCGTGTTCGTACCACTGCTGTCGGGGATGATCGATTGAATTTTTCTAGCTTCAATTCTTCTGTGGGAGCGACCTCGGCCGCGAGGCAGCCAAGAGTGAACTCTGTTGCGCGTTTGGTCGCTGGGCTGAGGCCCCTCCCACAACGCACATGTCGGTGTAAACGTGGGTTTTTGGCATGAAAATTTTCGGACCGATCTACGAACGCGCGCTCGTCTGGTCGCGCCATCCCAGGGCGCCGGCTTTGCTGACCGGCTTGAGTTTTGCCGAAGCGGTCGTATTCCCCGTGCCACCGGAAGTGATGCTGGCGCCAATGTGCCTGTCGCAACCGCGCCGCGGATTCTGGTTCGCGACGCTCAGCCTGGTCGGTTCGCTGTTCGGCGCGGTAGTGGGATATCTGCTCGGCCATTACGCTTACGAACTGGTCACGCCGCTGCTCGAATCGCTTGGCTGGATAGACAAGATCGATGCGCAGGTTGCGCACCTGCGACAGGTCGCCGCCGAATCGCCGTGGAAGGCATTCTGGTTGCTTGTTCTGGCCGGGTTCACGCCGATTCCGCTGAAAATTTTTACATGGGCCTCGGGCATCGTTGGCATTCCGATGGCGCCATTCCTCGCCAGCATGGCAGTGGGACGCGGCAAACGCGTGTTCCTGATCGCGCTGGCGATCCGGTTGGGCGGCGAGCGCGCTGAGAAGGCATTACACCGCTACATCGAGCCGGTTGGATGGGCAGCGACAGTGCTGCTGCTGGCGGGGATCGGCTATCTGGTGTGGAAGGCGAACGGCGGATGACGAGCATGCTGCGCACGATCGCCGCGTCCATCTTCGTGATGATGATGGCGGCTTGCGGTAGTAGTGAAGTCGTGCGACAGGGCGCTGCGCGTACGCCGCAACGCGTCGTGTCACAACCGAAATATGGTGCCACGGTCGCCGTGCAGCGTGGCGATACCCTCTATCGCATTGCCGTCAACAACCGCATCAGCCCGCTCGACCTCGCGCTCTGGAACGGCATCGCACCGCCGTACACCATCTATCCGGGACAACGCCTGCGTCTGTATCCGTCGAGTGGTTCGATGCGCGCGCCAGTGGCGAGTCAGCCTTCGCGCAGGCCACCAGCCAGCGCCGCGCCGCGTCCCGCTCCGCCGCCTGTCGTAAGGGCGCCCGCGGCCAGCCCCGTGGCATGGCGATGGCCTGCGGATGGCGAGTTGATTGGCCGTTATGTCAGCGGCGAGGCGACCAGGCAGGGCATCGACATCGCCGGCAACAGCGGCCAGGCCGTACGCGCCGCGGGCGACGGCGTGATCGTGTATTCGGGGTCGGGGCTGGTCGGCTATGGCGAACTGATCATCGTCAAGCAC
>JALYOU010000298.1 GCA_030856725.1 Pseudomonadota bacterium | reverse complement strand
TCGGGACGCCGTCTCGCCTATCTCGTGCAGGAAGCGGAGGCCGAGACGCGCGAGGCCTTGGAGCCGTTCGGCTACTACGCGCCCGTCATCACGGTGACGCGTGATCCGCCGTCCTCCGAAGCCGCGCCGACCACCGGCCCGGTCGCGGTCACGATCGACGTGCGTCTCGGCGAGGCGATCCGCGTGCGCCGCGCCGAGGTGGGCATCGCCGGTGATGGCAACGACGACCGTTACCTGAAGGAAGAGCTCGCCGCGTTCCAGCCGCAACCCGGCGCACTGTTCGACCACACCCTCTACGAAGGCAGCAAGGCGCGCATTTCGCGGCGGCTTGCCGAGCGCGGTTACTTCGATGCGGATTTCCTCGCACGCAAAGTCGAAGTCACGCGCGCGGACAACGCGGCCGACATCGACCTGCGCTGGAACAGCGGCGACCGCTACGACATGGGCGCGGTGACATTTACCCAGGCACCCAACCGCATCATCCGCGAAGACCTGCTCGGCAAACTCATTTACTGGAACGAAGGCGACTACTACCACCAGGGCCGCCTCGACCGGTTGCGCAAATCGCTGGTATCGCTGGACTACTTCAGTCGCATCGACATCGAGCCTCAGCCGGAGAACGCAACGCCCGACAAACGCGTTCCCGTGCAGGTCACGCTCACGCCCGCAAAGCGCAGCATCTACACCGCCGGCCTCAGCTACGGCACCGACAGCGGCGGCGGTGTGATCCTCGGCGTGGAACGACGTTATCTCAACGATCGCGGGCACAAGGCACTGGCGCAGCTCGACTACGCGCAGCGGCGCAAGACATTGACCTTGCAATACCGCATTCCCGCATTCGCATGGCTCGACGGCTGGTACACCGGCAGCCTGCAGGCCGCGGACGAACAGACCGACTACATCGACACGCGCCGTCTCGAACTGGTCGGCAGCCGCAGCGGCGAGATCAACCAATACCTCACCGCGATCGCGTCGCTGCACACGCTGCGCGAGCGCTGGGCGTACACCGGCACCGAAGAAGATCCGTTGTACCGCTACGCAACTTTCACGTTTCCTTCGTTGCGTGCCGAATACATCGATGCCGATGACAGGATGTACCCGCGCGATGCGCTCGGCGGCACGCTGATGCTGCGCGGCGGCGTGGAAGGCGCGGGCTCGGATGCGAGCTTCGCGCAGCTGCAACTCGGCACGCGCTGGTTCAAGGGGCTCGGTGATCGCAGCCGGCTGCTGGTGCGCGGCGAAGTGGGACATACCTACACCGATGCACTGGTGCAGATCCCGCCGAGCCTGCGTTTCTATGCCGGCGGTGACCGCAGCGTCCGCGGCTACGCATATCGCGAGATTGGCCCGCGCATTACCGGTGGCACGCGCGGCCAAGCGTTCGCGCTGGGTGCAAAAAACATGGCCACGGCCAGCGTCGAGTACGAACAGTATTTCAGCGGCGCGTGGGGCGGTGCCGTATTCGTCGACAGCGGCACCGCCTTCGACGACCGGCCCGAATGGCGCACCGGCATTGGCGTTGGACTGCGCTGGAAATCGCCGGTCGGCCCGGTGCGCGTCGACCTCGCGCATGGGCTGGACGATCCCGATTCGTCGTTCCAGCTGCACATCAACATTGGCGCCGACCTGTGAATACGCCCGCGACATTGACCCGCGAGGAGCGCCGCACCGCGCGCCGCATGGTCGCGCGGCGCTGGGCCTTGCGCTCGCTACTCGGCATCGCCGCGCTGATGGCGCTGGTACTGTTGCTCGCGTACTGGCTACTCAACACCATCGGCGGACGCGACGTGCTGCTGCGGCAGATCGTCGCGCGTTTGCCGGAGGGCACGACGCTGACATGGCGCGCTGCTGAAGGGCCCGCGGCAGGTCCGCTCACGCTGCGCGACGTGCGTTTCGTGCAGCGCACGTGTGCCGACAACGACCGCGAGCCGGTCGCATTGGGCCATTGCGACAACCCAGATACGCTGGTGTTCACCGCGCAACGCGTCGTGCTCGATCCCGCGATCCGTCCACTGCTGGGACGGCGGCTGCGGCTGGATGCGCTGGATATCGAGCGCGCCACGCTCGACCTGCCCGACAGCGACGAACCGTTCGAATTGCCACGCTGGCCTGACGTATTGCCGCAGATCGAACCCCCACTTTCATTGCAGGCCGACGTGATCCGCGTCGATGGCTTGAACGTCACGCAGGCAGGGCAGCCGCTGATCGCCATCCGCACGCTGCGTGGCGGACTGGATGCCTCGGCGGGTGCATTGCACCTGGAGCGTATCGCCATCGACAGCGATCGCGGTCGCTTCGCCGTGCATGGCGATTACGTACCGAACGACGACTACACCACCGACCTGACCGCGACTGCGGTGTTCCCGGCGCGCACCGGGCGTACGCCCGCGTCATTGGGTTTAGTCGCACGCGGCAACCTGCAGACGATGGATGTGGTGATCGCCGGTAATGCGCCCGCGCCGCTGCGCGCCGCATTGACGCTGCGTGCGCCCTCGGTCAATGCCGAAAACCCGCGCTGGACATTGCGCGCGAACAGCGACGCCTTCGATCCCACGTTGCTGACCGGCGACGATGCGGGCGACCCGATCGCACTTGACGTGCAAGCCAGCGGCATCGGCGGACGCGCGCGTTTGCAAGGCCGCGTGGCGCAAGGCGATCTGGCCGCCACGATCCAGCCATCCAACGTAGAGCTCGAAGACCAGGTCCTGCGCGTGCAGCCGCTCATCGTCGATGCTTTCGACGGCCGCACGACTTTGCGCGGCACGGCCGACTTCCGTGATCGGAACCGGCAGCGGTTTTCCTTCGCCGCCAATGCGCGCGGCTTGCGTTTTGGCGGCACGAATGCGACAGGCGACGCCACGCCCGCCATCACCGCGAACGGCGACATCGGCATCGCCGGCACCATGAAAGCGTGGTCCGCGATTGGCACCGCACGACTGATGCGCGACGAACAGGCCGCGACGGTGCGCTTCGACGGCCGCGGCGATGCCGACCGCTTCACGATCAAGACCCTGCGCGCGCAGATGCCGACCGGCACGCTGGATGCCACCGGCACTGTCGGCTGGACGCCGCAACTCAACTGGAATCTCGACACGACACTGGCCGGTTTCGACCCCGGCTATTTCGCGCCCGGCTGGGACGGCGCCATCAACGGCCGCATCGCGAGCAAGGGCGTGCAACGCAGGGACGGCGCGTTCGACGCGACCATCGACGTGCCGCAACTGCGTGGCCGTTTGCGCGGCCGCGCACTCGACGGCCGCGGCAAGTTCGCGCTGCAGGGAAGCAATGGCGAAGGCGAACTCGCATTGACCCTCGGCGGCAGCCGTGTCGATGCGAAAGGCCGCGTCGGCGACACGCTCGATATCGATGCGCGCTTTGCGCCGCTGCAGTTGAACGACCTGCTGCCGGATGCCTCCGGAAACCTGCGTGGCACGCTGCTGCTGACAGGTGCGCGCAACGCGCCGAATGTCGATGTCGATCTCAACGGCAGCGGCCTGCGCTGGAACGACTACACCGCCGGGTCACTCACGGCGCGCGGCAAGTTGCCGTGGCGTAACGGCAGCGGGGCATTGGCGATCACGGCGCAGGGCTTGGATGCCGGCATTGCCTTCGACAGCCTGCGCGTCAATGCGAACGGTGCGATGGAGAACCTGCGCATCGACGGCGACGCGCGCAGCGAACTCGGCGCACTTGATTTCGCGGGCTCGGCGATCAAGCGCGGCGCGAACTGGCAAGGCGCGCTGGATACGCTGCGGCTCGCGCCGGTCAAGGGCCCTGCATGGCGATTGCAATCTCCGGCGCGCTACGCGCAGAACGGCCGCAACTGGACGCTGTCGCAGAGTTGTTTTACATCCGGCGGCGGCGGATCGTTGTGCGCGAATGCCGACTGGCCGCGCCGCGGACTCACGCTGCGTGGCGAACAGCTGCCGCTCACATTGCTCACGGCCTACCTGCCCGAGCTCGAAGACGACCGCCGCCAATGGCTGCTCAGCGGCAACATCAATCTCGATGCGCAGGTGCGTCCCGCAGGCAACGCGTGGATCGGCAATGCGCAAGTGCGCTCAGCGGCGGGCGGCCTGCGCCTCAGCGCACGCGCACGACGCGACCTCATCGCATACAACAACCTGCTGCTGGATGCGACGTTCACGCCGCAGCGCTTCGAAGCCACGCTCGGCGCTGGCCTCAACCAGGGCGGCCGCATCGATGCGCGCATCGCCACCGGCTGGGATGCATACGCGCCCTTGTCGGGGGAGATCGCGCTCAGCACCGATGAACTGACGTGGATGGAACTGCTGTCGCCGGACATCGTCGATCCGCAGGGCCGGCTCGATGGCCGCATCACGCTTGCCGGCACCCGCGCGCAACCCGCGCTCGGCGGCCAGGCGCAACTCAGCGGCTTCCGCACCGAACTGCCCGCGCTCGCGATCACGCTCACCGACGGCAACGTGCGCATGGACGCGCTGGCCGATGGCAGCGCACGCATCACCGGGTCGGTGCGCTCGGGCGAAGGCACGCTCAACCTCGATGGCACGCTTGGCTGGCGCGGCGATGCGACCCCGCTTGTTCTCAACGTACGCGGCCGCAACGTGCTCGCCTCCGACACGCGCGACGTGCGCGCCGTGATCGATCCAGATGTGGTGGTGCGTTACCGCGTCGGCGAACCAATCGCCATCACCGGTACGGTCGGCGTGCCTTCGGCGCGCATGGACCTGGAGCGGCTCGACGAAGGCGTGTCGGCATCTCCGGATGTCGTGGTGCTGGATCCTGTCGATCCCGAACGCAAACTCGCGACACCGATCGTGCTCGATCTCACGCTTGCTCTCGGCGACGACGTGCGGCTCAACGGCTTCGGCCTCGACGGCCAGCTCGGAGGCGACCTGCGCGTGCGCACGCGACCGGGCCGCGAGATGACGGCAACCGGCGAACTCGACGTCTCCGGCCGCTACACCGCGTATGGACAAAAACTCACCATCACCCGCGGCCGGTTGAACTGGTCGAACAACGCCATCGCCGATCCGTTGCTCGACATCCGCGCCGAACGCGAGATCGGCGACGTCACTGCGGGCATCGATGTCGACGGCCGCGCCTCGTCACCGCGCGCGACCGTGTGGACCGATCCGGCCACCGACGAATCCGAAGCGCTCGCGTATCTCGCGCTTGGGCGCCCGTTGTCGAGCGCGTCCGCTTCGGAAAGCCGGCAGCTCGACGCCGCTTCCGCGGCATTGTCGGCAGGCGGCAACCTGCTTGCCTCGCAACTCGGCGCGCGCATCGGGCTCGATGACGCCGGCGTCATGGAGTCGCGCGCACTCGGCGGCAGCGTGTTCGGCATCGGCAAGTTCCTCTCGCCACGGTTGTATGTCGGCTACGGCGTATCGCTGCTCGGCACCGGCCAGGTGCTGACATTGAAATATCTTTTACGCAAAGGCTTTGACATCCAGATCGAGTCGAGCAGCATCGAGAATCGCGCGTCGATCAACTGGCGCAAGGAGAAGTAAGCTGGCTTACGCCTTCTCCCGAGGGGAGAAGGAACACGTCACAAGCCCACGCGTGCGCCACGCAGGTGCGGCTGTCCATTGGCTACATCCGTCCACACCAGCCAGGCGCTGCCATCGCGCAACGCAAGTTGCGGAAAACCCGTGCCGCGTCCTCGGCCTTGCAGTTTTGCGACTTCGATGCGTTCGAGTTGCCGCGACAACGTCGCGTCGTAGCGCGCGAGCCAGAGCGATTGACCGCTCGTCGACTCGTTGATCCATGCGAGCCACACCTGCTGGCCGTCGAAGCCGACATCCACGCGACCCTGCACGGCCACGCCGCGCTCGAGATCGACAGGCTTGGCGAAGGTCGCTCCGGCATCCGTCGAGCGCGCAAGGCGCACGGTCGGCGTGTTGTTGGCCGCCGTGTACCAGGCGACGTAGACATTGCCGTCCTGCGCCGCCATCGACGGGCCGTTCACCGGGCATGCGGGCATCGTCCATTCGTCAGCATGCACGCGCTGCGGCGCTGCCCATGTCTTGCCATCGGAGCGCGTGGTGTACACGTCGCGGATTTCCTTGTCGCTGCGGTCGCGGTACACGACAAGCGGGCCTTTCGAGGTCATCGCCGCATCGGTCTGGCAGCAGTCGCAGGTCATCGCGTCGAGTTCGGCGTCGCTGGTGCGCTGCATCAGCGAATTGAACGTCGCCGCGCGCAAGGTCATCGCGGCGGCCGCGCCCGTGTCGTGTCCCGCATCGCCGTGCCCACCGCCGCCTGCGGTATTGCGTCCATCGAGCCAGGCGATGCCCAACGTGTCGCGCGACGCCGGCCACATCGATACGAATCCGTGTTCGGTCTGCGTGCCGTCGTCGTGGATCCGCGTGGGCGGGCTCCAGTTGAGGCCGTGGTTGATCGAGCGGGTCAGCATCACGTCGTAGGCGTAAGGCTTGTCGGCGGACTTCTGCAGCCAGTGCACCCACAGCGCGCCGTCGGCGGTAGCGGCCATGTGCGGCGTGTCGGCCCAGTTGACGAACAGCGACTGCCCGACCGCTATGGTCTTGGGCGCGGATTGCCAGGTGTCAGTGTAGGCGGCGAACTGCAACGCATGCCTGCGACCGGGCTGCGCGCTGACCCAGCTGAGCAGCAGGCGGCCGTCGGGTGTGACGATGAGGTCGGGTTGCGCCGCGCCGGTGGTGGAGGGAAGCGGCCAGTCAGTGATGGTGCTGGGTTTGCTTGCGTTTGCCGTCTGACTGGCGGCAGGCGATGGCGCGGGATCGCGTTGGCAGGCGCTGGAGAGAAGCGCCGTCATGACTACGAGCATGTTGATTGTTTTCATGACGTCAGCGTACCGCTTGAATTCGGTGCGCGAAAGCGAATGCACCTAATGCCCGAATTCTGGGTGAGACGCAAAGCAGCGACTCCGGTTTCCTTGCCAGTCAGCGAACCAAATGTATCCCGCGCATCACCTGATACGGGTTGCACTTTTTGCTGCATGACCACCATCACGCCACCTGATTGGCGCAGGAGTACGCTCCAAGACCACGGTGATGCGTTGCACATCCGCCACCCACGCCGTCGCGATGCGACGCCGGATGCGCGCGTTTCATCCATTCGACTGCGTTGCTGCAACGGATGACAGTGAACGCTCGGAGATCGCCATGCTCTCCCCACGCCTGCACCACTTCCTCGACGAGCGCCATGCGCCGTATTCCACGCTCACCCACGAACGCACGATCACCGCGCAGCAGACCGCCAACGCGGCGCATATCGGCAACCGGCATTTCGCCAAGACCGTGATGCTCAAAGTCGACGGCAAGCTGGCGATGCTGGTGATGCCGGCCGCCTATCGCGTCGACCTGACCCGCCTGTCGCGCGCGATGGGCGGCAACGAAGTCGAACTCGCCCAGGAGGACGAGTTCAAGGATGCGTTCCCCGATTGCGAAACCGGCGCGATGCCGCCGTTCGGCAATCTGTACGGCATCCCGATGTATGTCGATTCACGGCTGACCGGCCAAGCCGAAATCGCGTTCAACGCAGGCTCGCACACCGATGTGGTGCGGATGCCGTACGAGGAATTCGAGCGTTTGGCGCAGCCTGAATTGTTATGGCTGGTGCATGTGATGTGACGCACGCTTTGCAAATGCGGCACAAACATCGATTGCCTTACAACGCGTACCCGAACTGCTGCTTGAACTGCTCGGCGAATTCGTCGAAGTTGAAGCGTTGGTTTTGCGTGCCCGGATGCTCGACTTTCAGCGCACCCATCAAATTCCCCATGCGGCCGATGGTGAGCCAGTCGAGTTTCTTCTGGATGCCGAAGATCAACCCGGCGCGGAAAGCATCGCCGCAACCGGTGGGATCGGTGACGCGGCGTTCGTGCGCTGGCGGCACGTCGTGGGTCTTGCCGTCGGCGTGGATCATGCAGCCCTGCGGGCCGCGCGTGACGATGTAGGCCTTGACCTTGCCGGCGATGTCCTTTTCGCTCCAGCCAGTGCGTTCCTGCAGCAGGTTGGATTCGTAATCGTTGACGGTGACGTAGTCGGCCAGCTCGACAAAGTTGCGCAGCTCCGCACCGTTGAACAACGGCATCGCCTGGCCCGGATCGAAGATGAAGGGAATGCCGGCATCAGCGAATTCCTGCGCGTTCTGCAGCATGCCTTCGCGGCCGTCGGGGCTGACGATGCCGAAGTCGATGCCTTGCACGTCGCGCACGTGGTTTTCGTAGCTGCGCATCATCGCGCCCGGATGGAAGGCGGTGATCTGGTTGTTGTCCAGATCCGTGGTGATGAACGCCTGCGGCGTGAACAACTCCGGGATTTCCTTGACCTGGTCCAGACGGATGCCCTGTTCCTCGAAATACTCGCGGTAGGGGCCGAAATCCTGGCCGACGGTGGCCATCGGCACCGGATCGCCGCCAAGCAATTTGAGGTTGTAGGCGATGTTGCCGGCGCAGCCGCCGAATTCGCGGCGCATGCGCGGCACCAGGAACGAGACATTGAGGATGTGGACCTTGTCGGGGAGGATGTGGTTCTTGAACTGGTCGGGGAACACCATGATGGTGTCGTAGGCCAGGGAACCGCAGATCAAAGCCGACATGTGCCGCTCGCAGGTGGAATCGGGCGCACAGGGTAACGGCGCGTGGGCGGTGAGGCCAGCCGCACGCGTCGAACCGGCAGATCGACGCCGCATGGCAGCGACTGTCGCAAAAGATGTACGAGAGTGCGACGTGGTACCGCGCATACCCTTTAATTCCTTGCCCGTGGGGGATGCGGTTGTTAGGCTAACGAACGCGTTTCCCGCGTCAAAATCCCCCGCAAACGAGTCTTTCCTCCGCATGTTCAAGAAGCTGCGCGGCATGTTTTCCAATGACCTGTCCATCGACCTGGGCACGGCCAACACCCTCATCTATGTCCGCGGACAGGGCATCGTCCTCAACGAACCGTCCGTGGTCGCCGTGCGCCAGGATCGCGGCGTGGGCGGCGCGCGCACGGTGGCGGCGGTCGGCAGCGAGGCCAAGCAGATGCTCGGCCGCACGCCCGGCAACATCACCACCATCCGGCCGATGAAGGACGGCGTCATCGCCGACTTCACCTACACCGAGGAAATGCTCAAGCACTTCATCCGCAAGGTGCACAAGTCGCGGTTCCTGCGGCCCAGCCCGCGCGTGCTGATCTGCGTGCCTTGCGGCTCGACGCAAGTGGAGCAACGCGCGATCAAGGAATCGGCGCTGGAAGCCGGCGCGCGCGACGTGTCGCTGATCGAGGAGCCGATGGCGGCGGCGATTGGCGCCGGCATGCCGGTGACGGAAGCGCGCGGCTCCATGGTGATCGACATCGGCGGCGGCACCACCGAGGTCGCGGTGATCGCGCTCAACGGCATCGTCTATTCGCAGTCGGTGCGCATCGGCGGGGATCGCTTCGACGAGGCCATCATCAATTACGTGCGCCGCAATCACGGCATGCTGATCGGCGAGGCCACCGCCGAGCGCATCAAGCTTGAAATCGGCAACGCCTACCAGCAGGAACACGTCAAGGAGCTGGAGATCTCCGGCCGCAACCTCGCCGAGGGCGTGCCGAAGATGATCAAGATCAACTCCAACGAAGTGCTGGAAGCCCTGCGCGAACCCCTGCAGGGCATCGTCAGCGCGGTCAAGCAGGCGCTGGAACAGACCCCGCCGGAGCTGTGTGCGGATGTCGCCGAACGCGGCATCGTGCTGACCGGCGGCGGCGCGCTGCTGCGTGATGTGGATCGCCTGATCAGCGAGGAGACTGGCCTGCACGTGCAGGTCGCCGACGATCCGCTGACGTGTGTCGCGCGTGGCGGCGGACGTGCGCTCGAGTTGCTCGACATGCACGGGAACGAGTTTTTTTCGCCGGAGTGACGTCGGGTCCGGGAGAAGGAAGAGGGGAGAAGGGAGAAATGCAGGTCCCAGCTGCGCGGCCATGTGCTGCAACCCGACCCGATCCATTCCTGCGTGCTGCTTTGCCGCGGTTGCGCTTGCATTCCTCCGTCTCCCGTCTTTCGTCTCCCGTCTCCCACTGATCTCCAGACGTGTCTTCCTACGCCGGCCCCGCTCCCACCCGCCCCGGCGATGTCGCCGACACCTTGCGGCTGCTGGCGTACCTGGCGCTGGCGATCACGTTGATGGTGCTGGACCATCGCGGCGGCTGGCTGGCACAGCTGCGCGCTCGCGCCGACCTACTGGCGCAGCCGCTGTGGTGGGTCGCGGGATTGCCCGGACGCATCGGTGACAGCGTGCGCGACGACGCGGCCACGCGCGGGATGCTGGCCGAGGACAACCGCAAACTGCGCAACGCGTTGCTCATCGGCAGCGCGCGACTAACGCGGCTGCAGGCGGCGGCAGCGGAAAACACCCGGCTGCGCGGATTGCTGGGCGCGGCGCAGCGCGGCCGCCTGGACGTGCAGCTCGCGCCGATCCTCAACATCGACCTGGACCCGACGCGCCAGCGCCTGATCCTCGGCGCAGGCCAGCGCGACGGCGTCAACGTCGGCCAGACGGTGATCGATGCCGGCGGCGTGCTCGGCCAGATCATCGACGTCAAGCCGCTCACTTCCACCGTGCTGCTGCTGACGGACCCCGACCACGCGATCCCCGTCGCCATCGCGCGCAGCGGCGTGCGCCTGGTGGTGTATGGCCGCGGCGATCGACTGGTGCTGGCCAATATCCCGCTGTCCAGCGACATCAAGATCGGCGATGTGCTGGTGACCTCGGGTCTTGGCGGGCGTTTTCCCGCTGGATTCCCGGTTGGCACGATCACTGCGTTGCGCCCCGACGAGAGTCGCGCCTTTCTGGTCGGCGACCTGCGGCCGGCGGCCCGGCTGGATCGGGGTAATGACGTGTTGCTGCTGCGGGTGGTGGCGGAGGAGGCGGGATTGGGGATGGGGGATGATCAGCCTCCGGCTGTTGAGGAGCGTCCGGGATCGGGCAAAACTTCCCCGGACGGCCCCGCCGCCACCGGTGACACAGATGCCAACGTCGTCCTCCCGTCAGCCCCTGCAGTCCCGAATTCGGAATCCTCCATACCCAAACCGGGGCAATCCCCATGACCCGCGACCGCAATCGCTGGCTCATGCCAGTCACGGTCCTGTTCGCACTGGTGCTCGGCCTGTTGCCGCTACCCGACGTGCTGGCGCCGTTCCGCCCGTACTGGCTGGCGCTGGTGGTGGCGTTCTGGGTGATCGAAGCACCCTTGCGCGCCGGGCTCGGCTTCGCCTTCATCTGCGGGGTATTGGCCGACCTGACCTTCGGCGGCCTGCTAGGCGAGCAGGCGCTGCGGCTGGTGGTGATGGCGTTCATCCTCGACCGCTTCCGCGCGCGACTGCGCTTCTTCCCGCTGTCGCAGCAGTCGTTGGCCATCGGCGGCCTGCTGCTGAACGACCGCATCGTCGCTGCGGCGATTCATCTCATGCTGTCGCAACCGCAGTTGCCTGCGAGTTACTGGTGGGCGCCACTGGTGGGTCTATGCTTGTGGGCGCCGCTGTTTTTGCTTCTGGATGCGTTGCGGCGGGGGCGGCGGACAAGCTGATTTTCTTCTCGTCATTCCCGCCAAGCCGGTAAACCAAGGGCGTAATTTCGAACTGGCGAAAGCCATGGATTCCCGCCGCGGGAATGACGAGCAAGTCGAATTAGCCTTTACGCATTACGCATCACGCATCACGCATCACGCATCACGCATCACGAATCACGAATCACGAATCACGAATCACGATGTCAACCCGCCGCCGTCAACTCAAGAACCTCCCCGCCGAAGCCGACCAGTTCCGCCGCCGCGCAGCGCTCGGGTTCCTCGGCGTGCTGTTGTCGCTGGGCGGGTTGGGGCTGTGGTACTTCAAGTTGCAGGTGATCGACCACGAAAAGTACGCGCTGCAGTCCGAAGCCAACCGCATCAAGCCGCGGCCGATCGTGCCGGGACGCGGGCTGATCTACGACCGCAAGGGCCGCATCCTGGCCGACAACGTACCGGCATACCGGCTCGACGTGGTGCCCGACCAGGCCGGCAATCCGAAAAAACTCATCGCGCAACTCGGCGCCATCATCGAACTCTCACCGGACGACATCGCGCAGTTCGAAGACGAGCGCCGCGCCAGCCGCGGCTTCCGCGCGATCACGCTCAAGCTCAAAGTCGAGGACGACGAAGCCGCGCGCTTCGCCGTGGATCGCTGGCGTTACCCCGGCGTTGAGCTGGTGCCGTATCTCAGCCGCGTGTATCCGCACGGCGATCTGTTCGCGCATGTGATCGGCTACGTCGGCCGCATCGACAAGAAGGATCTGGAAAAGAGCGGCGTGGAGCATTCACCGTTCTCGCATACAGGAAAAACCGGCATCGAGCGCTACTACGAAGACGCATT
This sequence comes from Pseudomonadota bacterium, assembly GCA_030856725.1. Classification (GTDB taxonomy): domain Bacteria; phylum Pseudomonadota; class Gammaproteobacteria; order Xanthomonadales; family Xanthomonadaceae; genus JALYOU01. The sequence continues at coordinate 1,149 of JALYOU010000298.1, read as the reverse complement.
GCGCGGTGAGATCGGCTACCAGCGCATCGAGACCAACGTCGATGGCCGCGCGTTGCGTACGCTCGGCACCGATCCGGCCATGCCCGGCACCGACCTGCGCCTGAGCATCGATCTTGACCTGCAACAGGCCATGAGCGACGCCTTCGGCGAATTCGAGGGCGCGGCCGTGGCGCTGGATCCGCGCAGTGGCGAAATTCTGGCCATGGTCAGCCTGCCCAGCTACGACGCCAATCTGTTCGTCAACGGCATCTCGCATGCCGACTACCAGAGGCTCAACACCAATCCGTCGCGGCCGCAGTTCAACCGACTGGTGCTGGGCGGCGTGGCACCGGGTTCGACGCTCAAACCCTTGCTCGCGCTCGCCGGGCTCGACAGCGGTTTGCGGCGTCCAGAAGACAAGACCCTCTCGACCGGCACCTTCCGCCTACCCGGACAGCGCGGCCGCGGCTGGGGCGATTCACACACGCACGGGCACGGCTGGACCGATGCGCGCAAGTCGATCGCTGATTCGGTCAACACCTATTACTACCGCCTGTCGCAGGACATGGGCGTGGCGAGGTTCGACGCGTACATGACCAAGTTCGGTTTCGGCGCGCCGACCGGCATCGACCTGGTCGGCGAGATCGACGGCATCCTGCCGTCGCCGCAATCGAAATTGAAACTCACCAAAGAACGCTGGTATCCGGGCGACCTGATCAATGCCAGCATCGGCCAGGGCAGCTGGAAGGTGACGCCGCTGCAACTCGCGCGAGGCACCGCGGCGCTGGCCGACAACGGTTTGCTGCGGCGGCCGCATCTTGTCGCGCAGAAACGCAACGGTTTCGCGGCGCAGTGGCAGACGCTTCCGCAACCCGAACCCGTGTCGATCACCGACAAGCCGGCGAACCTGCTGGTGGTGCAGGAAGGCATGCAGATGACCGTGCACGGCCCCGGCGGTACCGCGCGCGGCATCAGCGTCGGCGCGCCCTACCGCATGGCCGGCAAGACCGGCACCGCGCAGGTGGTCAACCGCACCAGCGCCCGTTCCGATCCCAAATCGTTGCCGATGCACCGTCGCCATCGCGCGTTGTTCATTGGTTACGCGCCGGCGGAAAATCCAACCATCGCAGTCGCGGTGATGGTGGAAGGCGGCGGTTTCGGCAGCAGCAC
>JALYOU010000285.1 GCA_030856725.1 Pseudomonadota bacterium | reverse complement strand
ATTCCACCCAGCCCGTCCCACAACAAAAAATGATCACGTAAAACAGCTTCTGCCAACGCATACGACGCGGTTGTGGTGATTCGACGTGCCTTGTTGTTGATTCTGACTGGCCTGCTTGCCAGTCATGCAAGGGCTGAGCAGACATTGACCACCATGCCGATGCACCTGAGGTATCAGCCGGTCTGGATTTCAGAATCGTGATCCACGACACGCTGCGGCTGGATACACGCGATAACCGAACCGCGAGTTGCCGGGATTCGTCAGCCGTACCACCGAGGTGTGCCGGGACCGAATCGTGTTGACCATCGCCAAACCTCAGCAATCAGGATGCATGCCTCGTCCGAGGCTGCGCTGATTACTCAAAACTCCCCACCGAATCATGCGCAAGATTGTCAAAGCGGGTGTATTCACCAAAGAACTTCAACTTCAGCGCCCCGGTCGGGCCGTTGCGCTGCTTGCCGATGATGATCTCGGCCAGGCCCTTGTCGGGCGAGTTTTCCTTGTTGTAGTACTCGTCGCGGTAGATGAACACGATCAGGTCGGCGTCCTGTTCGATCGCGCCGGATTCGCGCAGATCGGCCATCACCGGGCGCTTGTCGGTGCGCGTTTCCAGCGAACGATTGAGTTGCGACAACGCAAGCACCGGCACGTTGAGTTCCTTCGCCAGCGCCTTCAAGCCGCGTGAGATCTCCGAAATCTCGGTGGCGCGGTTCTCGCTGTTGCCCGGCACCGCCATCAGCTGCAGGTAATCGATCACGATCAGGCCCAGGTCGTGTTCGCGCTTGAGCCGTCGCGCCTTGGCGCGCAACACATCCGGGGATAATGCCGGGGTGTCGTCGATGAACACCTTGACCTCGCGCAGCATGCGGATCGCGCTGGTGACGCGGCTCCAGTCCTCGTCCTCCAACTGACCGGTGCGCAAGCGCGTGGCGTTGACGCGGCCGACCGATGAGATCAGGCGCAGCGCGAGTTGCGAGGCCGACATTTCCATCGAGAAGATCGCCACCGCCTTCTTGGTTTTCAGAGCGGCGTATTCGGCCATGTTGAGGGCGAGCGTGGTCTTGCCCATGGAAGGACGCGCGGCGAGGATCACCAGATCCGTTGGCTGCAAACCGGCGGTCATGTCGTCGAATTCGGTGTAGCCCGTCGGCAGGCCGGTGACGCTGCCGCCATTGGCGTAGCGCGTCTGCAACACGTCGAAGGCTTCGGACAGCGCCTTGTGCACGCTGGTGAAATCCGCCCTCCCCCGCGCGCCGGCCTCGGCGATGGCGAAGACGTCCTGCTCGGCCTTGGCCAGGAGTTCTGCGCTGTCGCGGCCTTCGGGCTGGAAGCCGTCGTTGACGATGCCGGTGCCCACTTCGATCAGCTGGCGCAGCACGGCCTTGTCACGCACGATTTCGGCATACGCCACGATGTTCGCAGCCGAAGGCGTGGTGCTGGCGAGTTCGACAAGATACGCGCCGCCGGCGACCTGTTCGATCAGGCCCTGCGACTCGAACCATTCGCCTAGCGTGACGGCGTCATAAGGACGGTTCTTTTCCGCCAGTTCGCGGATCGCGCGATAAATGAGTTGATGATCGCGGCGATAGAAATCGCCGTCGTTGATCTGGTCGGCGATGCGGTCGAACGCCTCGGGCGCCAGCATCAGCCCGCCGAGCACCGCCTGCTCCGCCTCGATCGATTGCGGCGGCACGCGCAGTTGCTCGATGCGGCTGTCGCGCGGCTCGTTGCGGAAGTTGGGGCGTGCGGACATCGCGTCGGGGTGCTCCTGCAGTCGCGCGGACGCGATCGTGATTGCCTTGAAGGGCGAGGTCTTGAATGGCGTGGCCGCGAACGGTGCGGATGCAAACGGTTCGGACGCGGATCGATCGGACAGGCTCATCGTAGTCGCCCCGGGCACGGATGCGTTGCAGATAACCATGTGGATAACTGGTGGGAATCGCAGATGTTGCGACGCAGCGCCACGAATCGGGAAATTGGAACTGCTATTCCGCTGTTGCTGGTCATTCCCACACAGGCGGAACAAGCGTGGGAATGACGAACTCTTTCCCTGCCCCCTCCCCTCCCCATAAACAACACGGGCGCCTTGCGGCGCCCGTTCGTTTAACGCATTTGCGAAGTCGCTTACGCGGCTTCAGCCTCGACCACCACCTTCAACGGCGTCTCGATACCGGCCGCCAGATGCGCGATGACTTCATGCTCGCCGACGTGGCGCAGCGGGCCTTCGCCCATCACCACTTCGGACTTCACCAGCGGATGACCCGCCTTGGTGAAGGCTTCGGCAATGTCGCGCGCGCTGATCGAGCCGTACAGCTTGCCTTCGGTGGAGGCATTGGCCTTCAACGTGACGCTGGCGCCTTCGAGCTTGGCTTGCCGCGCTTCGGCCTCGTCGTGGTTCGCCTGCGCCTTGGCTTCGTATTCGGCGCGCTTGGCTTCGAACGTCGCCAGGTTGGCGGCGTTGGCCGGCACGGCCTTGCCCTGCGGGACGAGGAAGTTGCGGCCGAAACCCGGCTTGACCGTGACCTTGTCGCCAAGGTTGCCGAGGTTTTGCACTTTCTGCAGAAGAATCAGTTCCATGGTGTAACTCCGTATTCGTTAGCGGATGCACGCATCCGCAACTGTGGCTGTCCGAATGACAGTGGATTTTTAGGTTGAGTGGCGTTCGCTAGATTGGCTGTCGCCGTGTCTGGCTGGAACACCATCCCCCACCCTTGCCCTCCCCTTGAAGGGAGGGCAATCGGAGCCTCCCTTAACAGGGAGGCGGTTTCAGGCGTTGTGGTTGTCGGTGTACGGGATCAACGCCAGGAAACGTGCGCGCTTGATCGCGGTCGCCAACTGGCGCTGGTAACGCGACTTGGTGCCAGTGATGCGGCTCGGCACGATCTTGCCGGTCTCTGTCAGGTACTGGCGCAGGGTGTTGAGATCCTTGTAGTCGATCTCGGTCACGCCTTCAGCGGTGAACTTGCAGAACTTGCGGCGGCGGAAGAATTTGGACATGAGAGTGATGCTCCTGAAAGGCGTGCTTAAGCGGCTTCGGCGGTGTCGTCGGACGAATCGGCGGTACCGATCGCGCCCTCGTCTTCGTCACGTCGGCGGCGCTCGCCACGTTCCGGCTT
>JALYOU010000267.1 GCA_030856725.1 Pseudomonadota bacterium | reverse complement strand
GGCTTCAGCCGCGAGCTCTTGTGCCGGGCACTCATACGTTCAGAGCTCGCGGCTGAAGCCGCTCCTACGCCCCGAAGGAAGTCCCCTTGGGGGACGAAAAGCCCGCGCCCAAAGGGCGGGACACGCGCATCACAACGCGGTTACACCCTGATCGAAGTCATCGTCGCATTCGCCTTGCTCGCATTCGCGCTCACGCTGTTGCTCGGCACGCTGACCGGTTCCACCAAACAGATACGCTGGTCCGCCGAAGCCGGCCGCGCCGCGATCCATGCGCAATCGCTGCTCGATCGCACCGGCGTTGGCGAGGCGCTGCAACCGGGTCGCCGCGAAGGCACATTTGAGGGCGACGACTATCGCTGGACGCTGGACGTCACGCCCTATGTCGATCCCACGCCGTCGACACAACCCACGCAGGCCGGCATCGATCCGGGCGCGCCGAAACTGATGCAGCTTGTTCTGGAAGTGCGCTGGGGCGAGGGTGATTTGCACCAGCGGCTGGATCTGCGTTCGCTGCGGCTGGTGGCGCCGGATGTGAATCAGCCGGTGGCGTTTCCGTGATGGGGCGGATGAATCGACATGGTGTTGTGCAGAGGTGCCAATGGCTATTCCGTTGCACTGGCCGTGGCGACGGCGTCTGCTTTTCCGCAACGGAATCTTTGCTGAGGCGCGGCGACGGCGCCGCCGTCACCTCGACGGTATGTTCTGCGCAGCGCGGATTCACCCTGATCGAGGTGCTGCTTGCAACGGTATTGCTTGCGGGCGGCTTGGCCTTGGCGATGACCACGCTCCGCGCTGCGACGGCCACCGCCACCCGCGGCGAAGTGATCGCGCAGCAAAGCGAACGCATTCGCGCGGTGGCGACGTTCCTGCGTCGCCGGATCGGCTCGGCCTTGCCGGTCGGGTTCGCCACCGATCCAAGCACTGGCATCCAGTCGCGCTTCGTTGGCACGGCCAATCGCATGCGCTTCGTCGCCGACCTGCCGGACTACCTTGGCAGCGGCGGCCCGCACCTGCACGACATCGCGCTGGTCGAGGACAGCGACGCCGCGATGCTGGGCGTGTCCTTCGCCGTGGTGCAGTCCGGCCTGACCATCGAGGAACGCGAGCCGCGTCCGCCGGAACCCCTGGTGCGCGGCGTGGACAGCGTGCGCTTCCGGTACCGCGGCATCAATGCGGAAGGGCGTCTGGGCGAGTGGCTGGACAGCTGGGAAAGCGTGGACCGTCTGCCGTTGCAGGTGGCCATCGCCATCGAAAGCACCGAAGGCGGGCGCTGGCCGGAGATCGTCATCGCCCTGCCGCAGGCCGGGGCCTACGCGGGTACCGGTCGTGAGGGACTGTTGCCATGACGCCGCACACCCACTGCCGCGAGCGTGGCGCTGCCTTGCTGCTGGTGATGTGGCTGATCGCCTTGCTGACCGCACTGGTCGGCGCGTTCGCGCTGACCTCGCACATGGAGAACCTGCAGGGCCGCGTGCTGGTGCGCGGCATCGAGGCCGAACAGGCGGCGCGCGCGGGGTTCGAGTACGCCATGACCCGGATCGACACGCCCGATCCGCAACGCAGATGGCTGCCCGACGGGCGTGCGTACACGTGGCGCTTCGACGACACCGAAGTTGAAATCCGCCTGATCGACGAAGCGGGCAAGATCGACATCAATGCCGCCGATGCGACACTCCTGTCGGGCCTGCTGCGTGCGGTCGGCGCCGAGCCGGACATGGCGGCCGCCGTGGCTTCGGCGATTCTCGACTGGCGTGATCCCGATCCACTCACCCAGCCGCAGGGCGGTGCGGAAGACCCGGAGTACGCAGCCGCCGAGCGTGCCTACGGCGCCAAGGACGCTCCCTTCGACACCGTGGCTGAAATCGAGCAGGTGCTGGGCATGACGCCCGCCCTGTACGGGAAAGTCGCGCCGCATCTCACGGTCTACAGCGGCAACGCGCAGCCGGAAGCCGCGTTCGCCTCGGGCGAAGTGCTGACCGCGATGGGGCAGGATCCGGCGCCAGCACTGGCCCGGCGGCAGCAGACACCCGGACCGGGTGAAGCCGGTGTCCTAGTGGCGACGCCGAGCGGCACGTATAGTGTGGCCAGCCGCGCGCGGCTCCGTAACGGCCGCGAGGCCGTCCTGCGGGTGGTCGCGAGAGCAGGTGGAAGCGGCGTGCCGGGCTCGGCATATACGCCATTGCGATGGGAGGAAGGCGCTTCGCCGAGAT
>JALYOU010000234.1 GCA_030856725.1 Pseudomonadota bacterium | reverse complement strand
GTCGACGAGCGCGGTCGAAGCGCGCCCGGTGCGGACCTTGGTCAGGTCGTGGCGCAGGCCCTCGATACTCTTGGTCATGCGGGTCTGGGCATCTTTCTTGATGTCGTTGAGCATCATGGGCTCCGCTGCGAATTCACAAGCCGCGAATTATAGGCGATGGCCCGGGCTTGGCTCTGTCCCACGTGGACTTCCTTCGGTCGTAGGAGCGCCTCCCAAGCGCGAGGGGCGTTACCGATAAAGCTTCATCGCGCCTGGGAGGCGCTCCTCCACATCAATGCCCATGCGGCGCGCGATCGTGCTTGTCGTGCTCGCAACCGTCGCCGCGCTCAATCTGCAATGTCGGATGGTTGATGCCGAAGCGGTGATCGAGTTGGTCGGTGATGCGGTCGATGAAAACATCGTGGTCCGCATCGTCCGGACGGATCAGGTGCGCCGTCATCGCGATCTCGTCCGCCCCCAGCGACCAGATGTGCAGGTGATGCACGGCCGCGACGCCCGGTTGTTCCGCAAGAAACGCGCGCACCGCGGACTGGTCGATCGTGCGAGGCACCGCGTCCATCGCCGCATTGAACGCGTCGCGCAGCAATCCGAAGGCTCCGACAGCCACCACGACACCGATCAGCAGCGCGATCGCCGGATCCAGCCACGTCCAGCCCAGGGTCAGCATGCCGATGCCAGCCAGCACCGCCGCGAATGACACCACCGCATCCGCCATGAGGTGGAGGAAGGCACCACGACGGTTGAGATCATGGGCATGGCCGTGCCGCATCAGGAATGCCGCGCCAAGGTTGACCACGATGCCGATCGCCGCCACCACGATCACCGGCATCGCAGGAATCTCCGGCGGCGCGCTGAAACGGCGGATTGCTTCCCACGCCAGCGCACCGGAAAACGCGACCAGCAGCAACGCGTTCGCCAACGGCGAGAGCAGCGTCGCACGACGCCAGCCATAGGTATGCCGTTCGGTCGGCTGCCGCTTGGCGATGACCGCCGCGGCCCACGCAAGCCCGAGGCCGAGCACGTCGCCAAGGTTGTGCAGCGCATCGGACAGCAGCGCCAGCGAATTCGTCGCGAACCCGTAACCGGCTTCGAGGGCGGTGTAGGCGAGATTGATCAGGGTGACCCACGCGAATGCGCGGGTAGTGGAGCCGTGGGCGTGGTGATGGGAGTGCATGTCGCTAGGGTGCGCGATGTGTCGGCGCGGACACTATTTCATTCCGCGATGCCGCTTTACGGAGGTGGGCCGTGGCCAACCATGGCGCGAATGTGAGGAAACGCTTCCGGCAAAGGCCCACGTCCGTATCACGTACGCGGCAGGCTCGACGTCAGCTCCGCCCCTGCACAAGCGTCCCGATATTTTCGCCCTGCAGGATCCGCAGCAACTGCCCCGGTTCGCTCATGTCGAAGATGCGCAACGACACATCGCTGTCGCGGCACAGCGCGAACGCCGCCGTATCCATCACTTGCAGATCGCGGTTGAGCACTTCATCGTAAGTCAGCTTGTCGAAGCGTTTTGCATCTGGAAATTTCTTCGGGTCAGCGTCGTACACGCCATCGACCTTGGTCGCCTTCAACAGCAAATCGGCACCGATTTCAATCGCCCGCAACGCTGCGCCCGAATCAGTGGTGAAAAACGGATTGCCGGTACCGGCGGCGAAAATTACCAACCTGCCTTTTTCAAGATGCCGGATCGCGCGCCGACGAATGTAGTCCTCGCACACATCGTTGATCTTCAACGCACTCATCACCCGCGCCTTGGCACCAAGTTTTTCCAGCGCATCCTGCATCGCCAACGCATTGATCACCGTCGCCAGCATGCCCATCTGGTCGCCCGTCACGCGGTCCATCCCGCCTGCAGCTAGACCCGCACCCCGGAAGATGTTGCCGCCTCCCATCACCAGCGCCACTTCGGCCCCGGCCTGCTGCGCCTCGATCACCTCACGCGCCAACCGCCCGATCACCTTCGGATCGATGCCGTAATCCTCATCCCCCATCAACGCCTCGCCAGACAGCTTCAACAGGATGCGGCGATAGCCGAGTTTGGACATGACGGTCTCTGCGGGGGTACACACCGGAATTCTAGCCGATGACCCTTTTCGCCAGGCGAACCCGCAACCGCCGCAAGGAATCCGCGATCACTCCCGTTTTTGTTTGCAGCAAGACAAATCGCTTGCGACGCACCGTCGGCGCGTCATGAAGACCCTCTGCATCTGGCACAATCCCGCGCCGATCCGCATGCGGCGTAGTGACTTGACCTGCCCGTAACAAGAGTGCCTTCATGCAAGCCAATGGCCTGACGTTCCACCACCCCGTCGCATTCTGGTTGGGCTGCGCGCTGATTCTCGCGGGCGTGTTCGCACACATGCCGATGTTCATGATGGGACAGCACACCCATTGGCAGATGGTGGGGATGCCGATGACCACCGAAATGTGGATCGGGATGGCGATGATTCCTGTCGGCCTGGCGCTGGCGACTTTCGGTTTGATGCCGCGCATCACGCAGATGCAACAGTTGGTGCAGGGCAATGCCGGCGACCCGGGCCGGTACCAGCATTTCCATGTCGCCGACGGCGTGCCCTTGAACCGCGAGCACTGGAAGCTGGTGACCGTGCTGGTGGTCGCGCTTGCGGTCGACGTGATGAAGCCGGCCACGCTCGGCTTCGTCGTGCCGGGGATGAGCGCCGAATACAGCATCACCAAACCGACCGCCAGCCTGCTTGCGCTGGTAGCGTTGATCGGAACCACGGTGGGTTCGATTGTGTGGGGTCGCGTCGCCGACATGTTCGGCCGTCGCGCTGCGATCCTGCTCGGCGCCCTGATGTTCGTTGGCACCGCGATCTGCGGTGCAATGCCGGCCTTTGAATGGAATCTGGCAATGTGCTTCCTGATGGGCGCATCGGCCGGCGGTCTGCTGCCGATCACCTTCACCCTGATGGCCGAGACGGTGCCCGCCGCGCATCGCGGCTGGCTGCTGGTCGCGCTCGGTGGTATCGGCACTTCGGCTGGCTATCTGCTCGCCGCTGGCGCGGCTGCGGTGCTGGAGCCGATGTTCAGTTGGCGCGTGTTGTGGCTGCTCGGACTGCCCTCTGGCGCGCTCATCATCCTGTTGTATCGCTTCATTCCGGAATCACCGCGTTTCCTGTCGAACGCCGGCCTGGAGGAACAGGCGCGCGCGGTGCTGCGCAAGTTTTCGGGCAGTGCGGCCGACGCCGTGGAAGCGGATGACCCGGTTCATCCGGGCGCGCCGGTGATCGATGAGCAGCATCCGGTGGTGGGCATGCGCCAGCTCATGCGCGGCCGCCACGCGAGCATCACCTCGGGCCTACTGATGTGCGGCCTCGCCTGGGGCTTGGCGAATTTCGGTTTCCTGCTGTGGTTGCCGGTCAACCTCACCGAACTCGGCGTTGACGCGAAAGCCGCCAGTGCGCTGCTGGCCAAATCCGCCGTCATCGCGCTGCCGGGCATCGCCGTGGTCATCTGGCTCTACCACCACTGGAGCAGTTTCAAGTCGCTGGTGCTGTTCATCGGATTGAGCACGCTGTCGCTGCTTGCCTTCTTCGCGATGGGCATGCTGGAAGTGCGATCCGAAACGATGACCATGGTTGCGACTGTGTCTCTGCTTGTCAGCATCAGTGGTGTCATCGCGATGCTGATTCCGTATGCCGCCGAAATCTACCCGGTACACCTGCGTGGGACCGGCTCGGGCGTGATCGCAGCAGGTTCCAAGTTCGGTGGAATCCTCGGCGCCGGGCTCGGGGTGCTTGGGTTCTTCGGCCACTTCGCGTGGTCGGCGTTGCTGATCGCAGTGCCGATGGCGGTGTCGGGCGTGATGCTGCTGCGCGCGGGCATCGAAACGCGCGGACATGGGCTGGAGGAGATACAGGATCTGCTGTCGCGCAACCCGTAGATCGCGCGACGCAGGGTTGTCAAATTTTAGGCTGGGTTGGCTTCTTCAACTCGGCGTTTCCGTTTCGACCGCGGCCATGCTGGGTTGATGGAGCCATCCCAGCCTACGAATTTATTTCGCCGCGCTGTCTTGACTGATAACAAAAAACCCGCGAGCGATCGCGGGTTTTTTGTTTGGAGCGATGGCGAAGTCGCTTACGCCAGACCCGCCTGCTTCATCACTTCGGCAGCGAAGTCGTCTTCCTTCTTCTCGATACCTTCGCCGACCGCGAGGCGGACGAAGTTCAGCACCTGCGCGCCGCCTGCGGCTTTCAATGCGGCTTCGACGGTCTGGTTGGTATCAAGCACGTACGGCTGGCCGGTGAGGCACATTTCGTTGACGGTCTTGGCGACTTTGCCGGAGATCATCTTCTCGAGAATCTCGACCGGCTTGCCGGAATCCTTGACTTGCGCCATCGCGATTTCCTTCTCGCGTGCCACGAACTCGGCCGGCACGTCGGCAGCGGAAATGTACGGAGGATTCATCGCAGCGATGTGCATGGCCAGGCCGCGCGCCAACGCATCCATCTCAGAGCCCGCATTGCCGCCCTTGACCTCGACCAGCACGCCGATGCGGCCGCCATGCACGTACGCGCCGATGGTGTTGGCGCTGTCCATGCGCGCCATGCGGCGCACCTGCACGTTCTCGCCGACCTTGGCGACCAGCGCCGAGCGTGCCTGCTCGACGGTTTCACCGGAAGCGAGATTGCTCGTCTTCAATGCATTGATGTCACCTGCATCCAGGCCGGCATTGGCGACCGCGTCGACGAAGGCAAGGAAGCCTGCATCCTTTGCGACGAAATCCGTCTCCGAATTGATCTCGGCCAGCACGGCCTTATTGCCGTCCTGCGCCATCGCGATGCGGCCTTCGGCGGCGACGCGGTCGGATTTCTTGTCGGCCTTGGCCAGGCCCGTCTTGCGCAGCCAGTCGGCGGCGGCTTCGATGTCGCCGTTGTTTTCGACCAGCGCCTTCTTGCACTCCATCATGCCGGCGCCGGTGCGCTCGCGCAGTTCCTTGACCAGGGTTGCGGTGATTTCCATCAGTAACCTCTTGAAGATTCGGATTTGTCCCCGAGGAGAATTCCTTCGGGGCCTATGAGCGGCTTCAGCCGCGAGCGCTTCGTGATGTTTTCGCGGAAAGCAAAAGCTCGCGGCTGAAGCCGCTCCTACGAAGAGCAGGAATGAGGCAGCCGCGCACTCAAGCGCGGCTGCATGACGCCGGATTACTCGGCGGCGGGTGCCTTGTCGGCAGCTTCAACCGCTTCGACCGCACCTTCGGACGATTCGGCGATGGCCGCCGCTTCGCTGGTTTCCGCAGCAACGGGCGCGGATTCGCCAGCCGCAGGCGCAACCGCTTCGGCTTCGGGCGTCTTCGCAGGCACCTTACGGGCCGGCGCACGACGCGCATCACGCTTGTCGGTGACCGGCTTGCCGTCGGCGTCGAGCTCGACGAACTGGTCCTCGCGGCCACCCATCGCCGGCGCCGCAGCCTTGCCTTCCAGCACGGCGTCGGCAGCAGCGCGTGCGTACAGCTGCACGGCGCGGATGGCGTCGTCGTTGCCCGGGATCGGGTAATCGACCAGTGCCGGATCGTAGTTGCTGTCGACGACCGCGATCACTGGGATGCCGAGGGTCTTGGCTTCCTTGATGGCGATGTCTTCATGGCCGATGTCGATCACGAACAGCGCGTCGGGCAGGCGGTTCATTTCCTTGATGCCGCCGAGCGAGGCGGATTTCTTCTCACGCTCGCGGCGCAGGCCCAGCACTTCGTGCTTGACCAGCTTCTGGAAGCTGCCGTCGGTCTCGCCGGCTTCCAGTTCTTTCAGGCGCGACACGGACTTCTTGACGGTCTGGAAGTTGGTCAACGTGCCGCCCAGCCAGCGCTGGGTCATGTACGGCATGCCACAACGGGTCGCTTCTTCCTTGATCGAATCGCGCGCTGAGCGCTTGGTGCCGATGAACAGCACGGTGCCGCGCTTCTGCGCGATCGCCGATATGAAGTTCATGGCGTCGATGAAGAGCGGCAGCGTCTTCTCGAGATTGATGATGTGGATCTTGCCGCGGGCACCGAAGATGTATGGCGCCATCTTGGGATTCCAGTAACGGGTCTGGTGGCCGAAATGGACGCCGGCTTCCAGCATCTGGCGCATGGTGACTTGGGACATGGGTGACACTCCAATAATGGAATCAGCCGCGCTCATCGGAGGGCGGACAGGATTCCGGGGTTGGGCCTCCCCGTTGCCTCCGTGACCGAACTTTCCTCAGTGGAAAGCACCCCGGCACGGGCGGTTGCAACGGGTGTGGATTCAGCGGTGACGCCCGCTGTGGGCGGCGTGGAAGGTCGAAACCCGCCACAAAGGAGCGGAATTGTAGCCGCTTCAGTGAATTAGAGGCAACCAGGCACCAGGCCAAGCGTTGGCCGTAGGAGCGACTGAAATCGCGATGGAAGGTCGCAGGTCGCGACTTCCGTCGCTCCTACAAAGGCAGGCCGGCTCGTCAGGGCTGCTCAGTACGCGATAATGACCCCATGAACATCACCGTCAAAACCCCCGCCGATATCGAGCAGATGCGGATCGCCGGGCGCCTCGCTGCCGAGGTGCTGGCGATGATCGCGCCGCACGTCAAACCCGGTGTGTCCACCGAAGAGCTCGACCGGATCTGCCACGACCACATCGTCAACGTGCAACAGGCCATTCCCGCCAACGTCGGCTACCGCGGCTTTCCCAAAACCGTCTGCACCTCGGTCAACAACGTCATCTGCCATGGCATCCCCAGCGAGGCCAAGGTGCTCAAGGAAGGCGACATCGTCAACATCGACGTCACCGTCATCAAGGACGGCTGGCACGGTGACACCAGCCGCATGTACTACGCCGGCACGCCGTCGGTGATGGCCAAGCGGCTGGTGGAAGTGACCCATGAAGCCATGTGGCGGGGTATCCGCACGGTCAAGCCAGGCGCGACGCTGGGCGACATCGGCCACGCGATCCAGACCTACGCCGAAGCCGAGCGCTTCAGTGTGGTCCGCGAGTATTGCGGCCACGGCATCGGCCGCATCTATCACGAAGACCCGCAGGTGCTGCACTACGGCCGCGCCGGCGACGGGCTGGTGCTGACACCGGGCATGACGTTCACCATCGAACCGATGATCAACGAGGGCGCGCGGCACACCAAGCTGCTGCCCGACGGCTGGACCGTGGTCACCAAGGACCGCAAGTTGTCGGCGCAGTGGGAACACACGCTGGCCGTGACCGAGGACGGCTTCGACGTGCTCACGCTGCATGCCGAAGACGCCGCAACACACTCCGCCACGTCAGCATGAATCCGGCCGCCGCGAACGGGCTTCCGGCGCGGCAGCCCGACGCCTCCCTCGACCACACTGCATGCGACAGCAGCGCATGCGACAGCAGCGCATGGCTCGCCGCGACGCGCGCGTCGCTGGCCGCGGGCGATGTGCAACTAGCGAAGCGTTTCGACGACAACGATGACATCGACGCCTTGCTCGCGACGCGCGCGCAGGGCATCGATGCGATCGTGCGCGCGGCCTGGCGGCGCTGCATCGATGACGGGCCGGAGCTTGCGCTGTTCGCCGTCGGCGGTTATGGACGCGGTGAACTGTTTCCGCAATCCGATATCGACCTGCTGGTGCTGGCAGAACCGGACGCGCAATCGCAACATGCCGACGCGCTCGCACGCTTCTTCGCGTTGCTGTGGGATGCCGGCCTTCCGGTCGGCCATGCCGTGCGCTCACCCGCCGAATCGACGCTGGCCGCACGCGACGACATCACGATCCTGACGGCGATGCTCGAAGCGCGACCGCTGGCGGCGACGCACGAAGATGCAGCCCGCCTGTTCGCCGCCGTGTCGCCGGAGCTGATCTGGCCGCCGCATGATTACTTTCTCGCCAAGCGCGAGGAACAACGCCTGCGCCACGCGCGCTTTGGCGACACCGCCGACAACCTCGAACCGAACCTCAAGGAAGGCCCCGGTGGGCTGCGCGACCTGCAGACGCTGCGCTGGATGGCGTTGCGTGTCGTGGGCACGCAGGACCTGGAATCGCTGGTTGCACTTGGACAACTCGGCGCCGACGAATACGGCACCTTGAACCGCGAACGCCGCGCGTTGGCGAAGTTGCGCTTCGGATTGCACCTGGTCGCGATGAAGCGCGAGGAACGCCTGCGCTTCGATCATCAAAAGTCGCTGGCGGCGCGACTCGGTCATGCCGATGACGCGGACAATCTCGCTGTCGAACAGATGATGCAGGGCTTCTATCGCAGCGCCGCACTGGTGTTGCGCGTCGGCGACAGGCTGCTGCAGCGTTTCGAAGAACAACTCGAAGGCGAAGTCACGCCCGAAGCCATCGACATGGAATTCGAATCGCGGCGCGGCTATCTCGCGGCAATCGACCCGCAATGGCCGCACCGCGACACCACGCACGTGTTCGCGATGTTCGATGCATGGGCGTCGCAGCCCGGCATTCGCGGCCTGCACTCGCAAACCGCGCGCGCGTTGGCGGAATCGCTTGCGCACCTGCCCGACTACACGCAGGTCGATACCGCGCGACGCGAACAGTTCATGGCTCTGTTGCGCGGCAAGCAACCGGTGGAAACACTGACGCGCATGGCGCGGCTTGGCGTTCTTGCGCGCTGGCTGCCAGCGTTCGCGCGCGTTTCGGGGCGAATGCAGTTCGACCTGTTCCATGTATTCACCGTCGATCAGCACACGCTGGCGGTGTTGAAGAACCTCGCTGGCTTCGCGTCCGGCACAGCGGACGAGCGTTTCGCGATGGCGCACGAAGTCTGGCCGTATTTGCGCAAACCGGAACTGTTATTGCTCGCCGGGCTGTTCCATGACATCGCGAAAGGGCGCGGCGGCGATCACTCCGAACTCGGCGCCATCGACGCACGCGAATTCTGCACCGCGCATGGGCTGTCGGAAGCCGACACCGCGCTGGTGGCCTGGCTGGTGGAAAAGCACCTGTTGATGTCGATCACCGCGCAGAAACAGGACATTGCCGATCCCGATGTCATCCATCGCTTTGCTTCGCTGGTCGAGGATCGCGAACGCCTCGATCATCTTTATCTGCTGACCTGCGCCGACATCGCCGGCACCTCGCCGAAATTGTGGAACGCGTGGAAGGATCGCCTGCTTGCGGACCTGCATACGGCCACGCGCCTGGCATTGCGTCGTGGACTGGAGAATCCCGTTGCCGCCGACGAACGAATCGTCGAAACGCGCGAAGCCGCGCGCAGGTCGCTGCGCGACGATGGGGTCGCGGACGCCGCAATCGATGCGTTGTTCGCGCGCATGCCGCAGGAAGGGTTTCTCCGCAGCCGCGCGGACCAGGTCGCATGGCAGGCCATGTCATTGCGTGATGTGCGACCGGGGCACACGCGCGTGCGCGTGCGCATGCTGGCCGGACAGTCCGGCGCCATGGAAGTGTTCGTGCATTCGCCGGATCGCGATGGGTTGTTTGCTGCCATCGTCGCCACGCTCGATCGTCTCGGTCTCGCGATTCAGCAGGCGCGCCTTCTGGATGGGCCGGACGACATGGTGTTCGATACCTTCGAGGTATTGCCGGAGGACGTGTCGCGTCCCGTCGTCGCGAATGATGTGGGGCAGCGCCTGTCCAGCGTGCTCGCAGGAGAGCTTGAAGGCGTCAGGCCATCGCGACGCTCGCAACCACGTCACCTCCAGCACTTCCGCATCGCGCCGCAGGTGCAGCTGGGCGAAACAAATGATGTACGTCGCACGCTGCTGAGCCTGGTGTGTAACGACCGCCCCGGGCTGCTCGCCGACGTCACGCAGGTGCTGCGCGGCCAACGCCTGCGCGTGCATGATGCGCGCATCGCAACCTTCGGCGAACGCGCCGAGGACATGTTCCAGATCACCGACGAGCACGACCGTCCGCTCGTCGACATTCAACAGCACCAGGCGCTGCGCGACGCGCTGCTTGCCTGTCTCGATGGAGAGCACCGGCCATGACGCCACGCAAGACCAGCAAGACAAAGACGCCGCCAGGTCCAGGTTTGGAAGAGATCAGGTTCATGGTCGACAGCGCCTGGGAACGGCGCACGATGCTCACGCCCGATGAACTGGAGGGCTCCACGCGGCCCGCTGTCGAACGCGTGATCGATGGGCTCGAGAAAGGCGAGTTCCGCGTCGCCGAACCCGACGGCAAGGGCGGCTGGGCCGTCAATGAGTGGCTGAAGAAAGCGGTACTGCTGTATTTCCGCGTGCAGCAGATGGAGTTGATGGAAGCCGACCCCGCGCCGTTCTGGGACAAGATCCCGATGCGTTTCGAAGGCTATGGCGAAACGCAGTTCCGCAAGCTCGGCGTGCGCGTGGTGCCCGGTACCATCGCGCGGCGCGGAGCGCACTTCGGAAAGGACGTGGTGCTGATGCCGAGCTTCATCAACATCGGCGCATATGTCGGCGCAGGCACCATGGTCGATACCTGGGCCACGGTCGGTTCCTGCGCGCAGATCGGCAAGCAATGCCATATTTCCGGCGGCGCCGGCATCGGCGGCGTGCTCGAACCGTTGCAGGCATCGCCGACGATCATTGAAGACCACTGCTTCATCGGCGCGCGTTCGGAAGTCGTGGAAGGCGTCATCGTCGGTCACCACAGCGTGATCGGCATGGGCGTGTTCATCGGCCAGTCCACACGCATCTATAACCGCGCGACGGGTGAGATCAGCTACGGCGTGGTGCCGCCGGGCAGCGTGGTGGTGTCTGGTTCGCTGCCGTCGAAGGATAGGTCGCATTCGCTGTATTGCGCGGTGATCGTTAAGCAGGTGGATGCGAAGACGCGCGGCAAGACGTCGATCAATGAGTTGCTGCGTGGACATGCGGAGTAGTTCATGTGTCGTCCCATGCAAGCGGGAACCCGTTTCTCTCAGTGCTTTTGCTCGTCATTCCCGCGAAGGCGGGAATCCAGTGACCTTGGCTTTCGCCGATCAGTAGAACGAAGGTCGCTGGATCCCCGCCTTCGCGGGGATGACCGTGCTGGAAAACCGGTAACTCAATGACAACTCTTTACGGTTTAGCAAACTGCGACACCTGCAAGAAAGCCCGTAAATGGCTCCACCGCTTCAGTGTCGCGCACACGTTCATCGATTACCGCGACAACCGGCAATCCGCGCAGCTGCTATCGGACTGGTCAAAGCAGGCAGGCGGTTGGGATGCGCTGGTCAACAAGTCATCGACCACGTGGCGTAACCTGCTGCCGAACCGCAAGACGCCACGCTCCGATGCGGAATGGCAGTTGCTGTTGAAGGAATATCCGCAATTGATTCGCCGGCCGGTGGTCGTGACCGAGGACGGCGTCATGACGCAGGGATTCAGCGACAACGGGTTCAAGCAGAGGTTTCCGAAACACGCCTAGAGATTAAGGCACCATTGATCGCAACAACCGGAAACCCGCTATTGAACGACGTGCTCGCCCTCACACTCGACCTGATCTCCCGTCCGTCGATCACCCCGGACGACACCGGCTGCCAGAAACTGATCGCCACCCGCCTGCAACACGCCGGCTTCTCCTGTGAACACCTGCGCTTCGGCAAGGTCGACAACCTGCTGGCCACGCACGGCACGGGTGGTCCGGTACTGCTCCTGCTCGGGCACACCGATGTCGTCCCGTCCGGCCCGCGCGATGCGTGGAGCAGCGACCCCTTCGTCCCTGAAATCCGCGACGGCGTGCTGTACGGCCGTGGCGCCGCCGACATGAAAGGCAGCGTCGCTGCATTCGTTGTCGCACTCGAAGGCTTCGTCGCCGCGCATCCACAACATTGCGGCACTGTCGCGCTGCTGCTGACCTCCGACGAGGAAGGCGATGCGATCGACGGCGTGCGCCGCGTGGCGGATGTGCTGCGCGAGCGTGGCCAGCACATCGATTACTGCATCACCGGCGAACCTTCATCGAAGGAAAAACTCGGCGACCTACTGCGCGTCGGCCGCCGCGGCACGCTGTCGGCGACGCTGACCGTTCGCGGCATCCAGGGCCATGTGGCGTATCCGGAGAAAGCCCGCAATCCAATCCACCAAGCCATGCCCGCGCTGCTCGAACTTGCCGCGCATCACTGGGATGACGGCTTCGAGAGTTTCCCGCCGACCAGCTTCCAGATCAGCAACATCCACGCCGGCACAGGCGCAAACAACGTGATTCCCGGCGAGCTGCAGATCCTGTTCAACCTGCGCTTCAACCCGACGTGGTCGGCTGCGCAACTTGAGCAGAGCGTCGAAGACACGCTTCGCCGGCACGCGATCAATTACGCCGTCGCCTGGCAACGCGGTGGTGAACCCTTCCATACGCCGGAGGGACCGTTACGCGCCGCCGCACGTCAGGTGCTGACGGACATCACCGGCTCGGCTCCAGAAGAAAGCACCGGTGGCGGCACCTCCGATGCGCGCTTCATCGCGCCGCTGGGTGCGCACTGCATCGAGATCGGTCCGGTCAATGCCAGCATCCACAAGGTGGACGAGCATGTTCGTATCGTGGATCTGCAAGCGTTGCCGGGACTGTACCTCGCACTCATCGAACGCATGCTGGCCGATGGCGCAATGCCGTCGCGTTGACCCATCCACAATGTCTGCTGCTCTTCGCAAGAGCGGCTTCAGCCGCGAGCTCTGATGCTCGTGTGCTGAAATGAAAAAAGCTCGCGGCTGAGGGCGCTCCTACGAAAGCCCAGACGCTGCTTCCTGACAGTGCTTGCCAATCCTCGTCGACCGGGTTAGCTTCCAGCCATGCATCGCATCACCGTCATCCTCCAGCCGAACCGCAGCGCCGACATGCGCGCGACCGCTGTCGCCGTCAATAACCGTGCCTCGAATAACCGTACGCGTCCATCGCGGGTCGGCGACTAGGCACAGCAACAACAGCCCAGCATCCACAACCCGCGCTCACCACGCGGGTTTTTTATTGCCTTTCATAGTCACGGAGTCATTGCCATGTGTTCGATCCTCGGGATCTTCGGCTTGCAACCCGGCGACAACCTGCCGGCGTTGCGCCGGCATGCGCTGGAGCTTTCGCAGCGCCAGCGCCATCGCGGCCCGGACTGGAGCGGGGTACATGTCGACGACGGCGCGATCCTCGTGCACGAGCGCCTGGCCATCGTCGATCCCGCGGGCGGTTCGCAGCCGTTGTTGTCGGAAGACGGCGTGCTTGCGCTCGCTGTCAACGGCGAGATCTACAACCATCGCGAACTGAAAGCGGAACTGGCGCTGCCCTACGCCTTCCAGACTGCGTCCGATTGCGAGGTCATCAACGTGTTGTATCGCGAGAGCACGTCGCACCTTGATGTGTCATCTCCGCACATAGAGACGTCATCCCCGCGAAGGCGGGGACCCAGCGCCTTGGCTTTCGACGGTTCCAGGACACTGGGTGCCCGCCTTCGCGGGGATGACGATCAGGAGCAACCCGGCGATGTTGGAAATGGCCTGGACCAGGACAACATCACTTCCTTCCTCAACCGCCTCAACGGCATCTTCGCCTTCGCGCTGTGGGATAAATCGAAGGGCAGGGCGATCATCGCGCGCGATCCCATCGGCGTGTGCCCGTTGTACTGGGGCCACGACCGTGAAGGCCGCCTGCGTGTCGCTTCGGAAATGAAACCGCTCGCCGATACCTGCGCCGACGTCGCGCAGTTCCCACCCGGTCACTGGTACGACACCGCCTCCGAAACGCTGCACAAGTATTACGAACGTCCATGGCGCGATTACGCGAACGTCGAAGGCGTCGATGTCGATCTGAAAGAACTGCGCGAAGCCTTCGAGCGCGCCGTACACCGCCAGCTCATGACCGACGTGCCCTACGGCGTGCTGCTGTCCGGTGGCCTGGATTCCTCCCTGGTCGCCGCCGTCGCCGCGCGCTACGCGCGTCACCGCGTCGAGGACAACGACACCACGGAAGCCTGGTGGCCGCGCCTGCACTCGTTCGCGATCGGCCTGAAAGGTTCGCCCGATCTCGCCGCGGCCGCCATCGCAGGCGAAGCGCTCGGCACCGTGCATCACGGTTTCGACTACACGTTCGCGGAAGGCCTCGACGCGCTACCGGAAGTAATCCGCCACATCGAGACGTACGACGTCACCACCATCCGCGCTTCCACTCCCATGTACCTCCTCGCGCGGCGCATCAAGGCGATGGGCGTCAAGATGGTGCTGTCGGGCGAGGGCAGCGACGAAATCTTCGGCGGCTACCTCTATT
>JALYOU010000215.1 GCA_030856725.1 Pseudomonadota bacterium | reverse complement strand
CCGCAGTGCACCGGAAGCCATCTCCAAAGCATAAAGCCCGTCGGGGCCAGGCTACTGAACGGGGTGCACGCTTTTAAAACTGGGGTAGCTTCAGTTGGTGTGTGGGTTGCGAACTGATCGTGCTTCGAAGCCTAGGGCACGATGCGGGAGAAGCGCATCCACTCGCCCGTGCACCGGGCACCGAGCTCGAACGAATGCGCCGGTACCCAGTCGAGCCGGACCTTGGCAAGTTCGTTCGACACCCACGATCGGTACGCCTCACGCACGACCCGGCCCTCGATGGGCATCCGCACCGCTGGGACGTCGTGGCCGGCTGCGCTCCGGCCCCGCAGCCGCGACCTGAGCAACATCTTCTGCTCTCCGGAAACCTGACGGACGACCAGTTCCTTGGTGCCGCGGATCAGCTTGCCCACCGCCGGGATGGTCGCGAGCTGGGCATGGAATGTCGGCGAGGCCACGAGCCGGATCGCCGCGGTGACGTTGTCGCGTGCGCGCGGACGCTGTGCTTGCCAGTGTGCACCGCCGGGCGCTGGTCGTATTGCGCGGGCTTGCGGCGTGACCCGCTCGCTCACTCCACCCATGGGATGCAGACACGCAGCGCATTGAATCGGAAAACTGCCTTTTCAACCACGCTGCGCCTCTGCACGCCCAACTTCCGCTTCCGGTCTGGTCAGTTGCCAGGCTCCTCCGGCTGCGGGATGACCCTCGTCGCAAGGCATTCCACATTGGACGCTCGATGGGGGCCAATCACCGATGCCAGGTGCAGCGGTGGTTCAAAAATCGTATGAGCGAAACCATCGCCATGGGCGATGTGCCGCTTGAGCGTTCTCGCCTTTGGCGCCGATCAGGATCCCCAGGAATTGATTCGCCGAAAAGGTGAGGAGTGATCCGCCCACCAGCGGGACCGTGCAGTTGCCGGTCGCTTCACAGTTGGCGCCAAGATCCCGAGGGCCGCCAATGTTGTGGCATATAACGTTGCTCACCGGAGGCGGCGGAGGCGGTGGTGGCGGTGGTGGCACCTCGGGGAAGGCCAAGGCGGAGCCGGTAAACCCGGTAAACAAGGTGCAGCACAGTGCAGCCAGCATCAGTGATTTCTTTGTTTGTCGAAACATTTCAGTCTCCTTGCATGTCGAGTTGGTGCACGTACGTCCGTGCCTAGGGGTTCGCTTGTTGTGGGTCAACGCCGGCGCATTCCTCCGGTCGCGGACGCAGGTTGTCAGCAACGAAACCATGCGGCTATTCCACAGAAGGGGCACCCCGATTTATCGGTGTCCGGGCTGGGCAAGGCATACGTATCAAGGGTGGGAGCCCCGACTTGCGCCCGAGTTCGCAGACCGTCAGGTGCAATGTGTCCGCATCGAAGAATCGACTAGAGCGTCCAAGCACCCGCGCCAGGATCCGACCGCCCTCAAGACGCTTTTGGTACACAGCGGGGCTCGCGCCTACGTGGGAAAGTGCACTGACCCTGTTTTGACCCTGTTTTGACCCCTGTTTTGACCCCTGTTTTGCCCCCTGTTTTGCGCGTTGCGTTGCCGCCGGGACAGGGGGCCATGCGGACGGCGCGATACGGCCACACTGTGTCGGACCTTTGTGCAATCTATATCCGGCTTGATCCTGCGCCCTGACGTCTGGGCGCAAAAAAAAACGGGTCACGTAGATTTTATCCAGCGTGGACAATGAACCTGACCCCCTTTTGTCTACCACCCAAGGCACACATGCGAACTTTCGTACTGAGAGCGCGAGCAGCACCTACGGACAGCCAGAAACTGCTGGCGTCGGTGGGCAAGGAGGCGCACACCGAAATCCTGGCGCATACGCTGATGAACGCGGTCTTCGTGGCGCAGTCGCATCGCGCGGATGTCACGATCTACCTGGTGCTGGAAAGTACCCAGGATTTCTCACGCACGATCCGGTTCGAAGCCGACGGGATGCACGACATCGGCGGCTTCGATGAGCGCGCCCTGCTCGGGAAGATCGCGCAAGCGCTGGATGCGTCCAGGGGGATGGGCAAGGACGAGACGCGGCCAGTGCAATCAGGCGTGACGGTCCGCACGGTGAGCTTCGAGCGACTGGTGCAGGAGTTGGCCGACGATCACCAGCTGTTCGTGATGGACAGGAAAGGCACTTCAATTCGTGAGCAGGTGTTCGAGGGCAACACCTGCTTCCTGCTCACCGACCACATCCCGATGCCGAAAAAAACCTTCCACACCCTCGAACGCCTGGGCGCGAAGAAAATCACGCTGGGATCGAAGATGCTGTTTGCTTCGCAATGCGTGGTGTTGATCCACCATGAGTTGGACCAGCGATAACGCACTGATCATTCCGTGGTTGTATTCCGCGGGCTAAAGGTTCGGTGAACGTTTTCCAGTGCGGCCGCCGCAACGGCGCGTGTTACGGAAATGTTCTCTGGCCACTTTTTTGCTTTTTGCCCGTGCCACGAGATTCCACCGAGATCGGGTTGAGGACGGTGAGCGGAAGTGCCCGACATGCCCTGAGCTTGCCGTCCGTGTCTGTATAGTTTGCCAAGCATGGCGGGCATTGTGCCCGGCCACGAATCGCGGAGAGATGTCATGGGTCTTGTTCAAGCAGTGGTTGGTGCGGTTGGCGGCATGCTCGGCGACCAGTGGAAGGATTTCTACACGGTTCCGGACGGTTTGCCGGCGACGGCGGCGCTGTTCGCCGCGGTGCCACGAGGCACCAACGCCGGTCGCGGCTCGAATACAAGCGGTTCCGCGAACATCATCACCAATGGCTCGAAGATCGTCGTTCCCGAGGGCTACGGGCTACTTTTGTTCCAGGACGGTAAGGTCACCGGCTTCGCTGCCGAGCCGGGCGGTTACGAATGGCGATCGGACGACCTCAACTCGCAGTCGATCTTCGCTGGCGACGGCATCGTCTCGCCGCTCATCAAGCAGAGCTGGGAACGTTTCAAGTTCGGCGGCCAGCCGGGATCGCAGCAGGCGGCGTTTTTCGTCTCACTGAAGGAACTTCCGGACAACCGCTTCGGCACGCAATCCGAAATCTATTGGGACGACAGCTTCCTGGGCACGCAGGTCGGCGCGGTGACGCGCGGCTCGTACACGCTGAAGATCGTCGATCCGATCCTGTTCGTGAAGAACTTCGTGCCGGCCCGTTATCTGCAGACTGGCCAGGTGTTCGATTTCACCGACATGGACAATGCCGCCGCCAGCCAGCTCTTCAATGAAGTGGTTGGATCGCTCGCGCCGGCCTTCAGCCTGTACACGAACGATCCGGGCAAGGGCAATCGCATCACCAAGCTGCAGCAGGATTCGGTCGGTTTTGCCAAGAGCCTGTCCGATGCAGTGGAGAACGCCTACCAGTGGAAATCCGATCGCGGCCTTGCCATCGTCAAGACCGCCATCGTCTCGATCGAATACGACGCGAACACGCGCGAACTCCTCAAGACCGTGCAGCGCGCCGACGCGCTGGCCGGATCGCGCGGCAATTCCAATATGCAGGCCAGCGTCGCGCAGGGCATGCAGTCCGCCGGTGAGACCGGCGGCGCGGCGGGCATCATGGGCCTCGGCATGGCGGGCGGCATGATGGGCGTCGGCACCATGCAGCAACCGGTCACACCGGCGGCGCCGACAACGCCGCAGGCAGAAGATCCGATGGCAAAGTTGAAAAAGGCGAAGGAAATGCTCGAGGCCGACCTGATTACGCAGGCCGATTACGACGCGCTCAAAGCCAAGGCACTGGGCCTGTAAGCCGCGCGACCCAAGCCGACCATGTCGAGCACCAATACGCCGCCCCGGCCCCCCGTACCGGCCTACACCGGCCCGGGTTCGCCGCAGGACGTGCCACCGCTCCCCGGCAGTTCGCCGATCGACCCGGCCACGCTGCCGGGACCGATCCGCGACGAAATTCTGGCGCCCGACCCGGTCGCCATCGACACGGAATCCGCTGAGCTCAAGGACGGGCTTAACCGCTGTCCGAAATGCGGCGCGACCGACATCCGCCACAAGCCCGGCAGCGACCTGCTGATCTGCCTGTACTGCCGCAACGAATGGGAGGGCGTGGAGGTCGAGGAGGCATTCGGGCTCGGTAAGGGTATCGATCAGCTCAAGGGCACCGTGATCGCGTCCGGCGCGAGTGCCATCGAGGCCGATGTCGCCAGCCTGATGAGCTTCAAGTGCACCGCCTGCGCCGCAGAAGTAACGGTCAATACCGAAAGCGCGATGACGGCGCGGTGCCACTGGTGCCGCCATGTCTTCGGTGTCAACGAGCAGGTGGCAAACGGCGCGGTGCCCGACGCGGTGTTGCCCTTCCACATCAGGAAGGAAGACGCGGTCGCGCGCATCCGCCAGTTCGTGGACAAGCGGCGCATGTTCGCGCTGAAAGAATTCAAGGAGCAGTTCACGCCCGAGAACGTCGTCGGCGTCTACCTGCCGTACATGATCGTCGATGGCAACGCGAGCGCGGACGTCGCCGGCCAGGGCGAGATCGAAACGCGCCGCTATACGCGCGGCAGCGGCAACAAGAAGACGACCTACTACGATGCCGACGTGTACCAGGTGCAGCGGCACGTCGACTTCACCGTGGACGACCTGCCGCTGGAATCCTCCACCGAGCGCGGCAATCTCGACACCGGCGCCAACACCAACAACATCATCAACACCATCCTCCCGTTCGACACCAAGAACGCGGTGAAGTGGAACGCCTCCTACTTGATGGGCTTCACCACGGAGAAGCGAGACCGCGACGTGGAGCACCTGCACCCGCGCCTGCAGGACCAGTTGCTGTCGATCGCCCGCTGCAAAGTCGAGGACTCGGTGGGCCGCTACGACCGCGGTGTGCGCTGGGAACAGGAACACCTCGATGTGCACGGCACGCGCTGGGTGTCGATGTACCTGCCGGTCTGGCTCTATTCGTTCCACCAGCCTGGCCGCAACGGCGGCCTGCTGCACTACATCGCGGTGAACGGTCGCACCGGCGAGACCATGGGCAGCGTGCCGGTGCAGCAGTGGAAGCTGATCACGGCCGCGCTCACCGTCGGTACATTTCTTGAAGGCATTGCACTCTGGATCCTGGGGAGCTCGTCATGAGCGACGATGGCGGCCTATGGCTGCTCCTGATGGGCCCGGCCGGCGCAACCGGACTGTATTGGTTCTTGTACCGGTACTACCGCAACACCGACAAATCGCACGGCTTTGAACGCGAGACGACCGTCGAGGCCAAGCCAGTGACTGGCTCGGACGAGAAAGTCGACGAGGTGACGGGCACGCAGGCGACGCGTATCGGTGGCGACAACGTGCGTGAGTTTCGCCAGCGCGTGCGGCGTATCCAGCGCGATGCCGGGTAAAGGGTCCGGGAATACTTTCCCAGGCATCCTCCAACCTTGCACTCCGACCTGTTTTCGCACGTCAGACTTCAGGCGTGGGACGGGGTCGGATTCAACTGCCGGAAACGCGACCCGCCTCCCTGATTGTCTGCCCTGATCCGGATGCTTCACTGTATAAAAGAGTGCTGACAAACCCGCCGGTGGGACTTGGACGAGACCAGCATCATCCTGTGCGTGGACGACGATTCGACGGTGCTCAGCGCGCTCCGCAGCATGCTGTCCACGCATTTCGGATCGGAGCTGCAGGTGGAGTTCGCCGAAAGCGGCGAGGAGGCGCTCGAGATCGAAGCCGAGCTTCGCGCGCAGGGCAGCGAACTGGGCCTGGTGATCTCGGATTTCATGATGCCGGGGCTGCGTGGTGACGAGCTGCTGGTTCAGCTGCACGAACGATCACCGAACACGGTCAAGATCCTGCTCACCGGGCAGAGCGACATGTCCGGCGTGAAGCGCGCCATCAACGGCGCCAACCTGTATCGCTTCCTCGAGAAGCCCTTTCTCAACGACGACATCGTGCTGACTGTGCGCGCGGCCATCCGCGCGTACTGGCAGGAGCGTGACCTGATCCGCCAGAACGAAGCGCTGCGGCGCATGAACGCGGAGCTGGAGGAGATCGTCGCCGCGCGCACCGAAGAACTGGTTGAAAAGAACCGGCTGCTGGAAGTGCTTGCAGTGACCGACAAGCTGACCGGTCTGTACAACCGACGCAAGCTGGACCAGTTGCTCGACGAGGAACTGATCCGCGCCCGACGCTACAAAGTCGAAGTGTCGATCATCATGCTCGACATCGACCACTTCAAGCGGGTGAACGACACCTACGGCCATGCGGTGGGCGACGATGTGCTGGTCGGCATGGCGAAGCTGCTCCGCAATCACACGCGGGATGCGGACGCGCTCGGGCGCCTGGGTGGCGAGGAGTTCGTGGTCGTGTGCCGGCACTGCGACGCCGCTGCGGGCATGGCCGCGGCCATGAAACTTCGCGAGGCGAT
>JALYOU010000213.1 GCA_030856725.1 Pseudomonadota bacterium | reverse complement strand
GGCCCGGTGATCGTGCAGGTGCTGGAAGGCGACAATGCGGTTGCGAAACATCGCGACCTGATGGGTGCCACAAATCCGAAGGAAGCCGCTGCGGGCACGATCCGCGCCGACTTCGCCGACAGCATCGATGCCAACGCCGTGCACGGTTCCGATGCGGCCGACACCGCCGCTGTTGAAATCGCCTATTTCTTTCCCACGACGGATGTCTACTCGCGTTGATTGAGTGATGAACGAGGCCGGTACAAAACAGAACCTGCTCGACCTCGATCGCGAGGGTCTGGAGCGCTTCTTCGCCGACACACTCGGCGAGCAGCGCTACCGCGCCCATCAGGTGATGAAGTGGATGCATCATCGCCACGTCACCGACTTCGACGACATGACCGATCTGGGCAAACCCCTGCGCGCGAAGTTGCAGGAACATGCCGACGTCATCGTGCCCAACATCCTCTTCGACAAGCCTTCCGAAGACGGCACGCACAAGTGGCTGTTGGGCATGGATGGCGGTAATGCGATCGAGGCGGTGTTCATCCCCGACAAAGGCCGCGGCACGCTCTGCGTGTCGTCGCAAGTCGGGTGTGGACTTGCTTGCACGTTCTGCTCGACCGGGACGCAGGGCTTCAACCGGAACTTGAGCACCGCCGAAATCGTCGGCCAGGTCTGGGTTGCGGCGCGCCATCTCGGCAACGTGCCGCATCGCCAGCGCAAGCTTACCAACGTGGTGATGATGGGCATGGGCGAGCCGCTGTTGAACTTCGACAACGTGGTACGCGCGATGAGCGTGATGCGTGATGACCTTGGATTCGGGCTCGCCAACAAGCGCGTGACCTTGTCCACCGCCGGCATGGTGCCGATGATCGACAAGCTCGCGGTCGAAAGCGACGTGTCGCTCGCAGTCTCGCTGCACGCGCCTAATGACGAACTGCGTAGCGAACTGGTGCCGCTCAACAA
Source organism: Pseudomonadota bacterium (assembly GCA_030856725.1). Classification (GTDB taxonomy): domain Bacteria; phylum Pseudomonadota; class Gammaproteobacteria; order Xanthomonadales; family Xanthomonadaceae; genus JALYOU01. The sequence goes on along the minus strand of JALYOU010000213.1, from coordinate 14,165 downwards.
GAAGTATCCGATCGTCGAACTGATGGCGGCCTGCCAGCGCTACGTGCAGCGCAAGCCGCGCGCGTCGATCACGTTCGAGTACACGCTGATGAAGGGTGTCAACGACCAGCCCGAGCACGCGCGGCAACTGGCGAAGCTGATGCGGCAGTTCGACAACGCCGTGCAGATGAAGGATGCGGCCAAGGTCAACCTGATCCCGTTCAACCCCTTTCCAGGCACCCGTTACGAGCGCAGTGACGAGGCCGACATCCGCGCTTTTCAGAAATCGTTGCTGGATGCGCATGTGCTGACAATGGTGCGACGCACCCGCGGCGATGACATCGACGCCGCGTGCGGACAGCTCAAGGGCCAGGTAATGGATCGCACCCGCCGCCAGGCTGCATTCAACAAGAAGCTCGAAGCGCAGGGGATCACCCCGCAGAGCGTCCGTGATGCGGCCGCGTAGCACTCTATTGCTGCTGGGGGCTGCTTCGATGCTGTTGGCGACGGCATGCAGTCGGCTGACCTTCATCAAGCCCGACCTGACCCGTAAGGGTTCCGAAAACGAAATCGCGGAGCCAGTCGTTCTTAAACCCGACCGCAAGGATCGTCGCGCCAGCCAGGTGTCCAGTGCGCGCGAGCATCTGGCCACGTCGCAGAAATTCCTGCAGGCCGGCGATGACGCCAGCGCGGAGCAGGAGGCCAGAAAGGCCTTGAAGGCCGATCCAAAATCCTCGCATGCCCACACCTTGTTGGCGGTGATCGAAGGCCGGCGCGGCAAGTCCGCCAAGGCGGGCGACCATTACAAGCGGGCCGCCGAACTTGCCCCGGCCAGCGGCGGCGCGCTCAACAACTACGGCGCATGGTTGTGTGACAGCGGACGGGCGGCCGAGTCGCTTGGCTGGTTCGACCGCGCCTTGCAGGACCCCGCCTACGCAACCCCCGCTTCGGCGCTTGCCAACGGGGGCTCGTGTGCACAGAAAGCTGGACAGGGCGTACGCGCTGAACGCGATTCGCGCGCAGCCCTGCAGCTGGATCCACAGAATGCGGTAGCGCTGTTGACCATGGCCGAAAGCGCCTTCCGCGCCGGGCGTTACTTCGAAGCACGCGCGTTTTCCGAGCGCCGGCTGAGCGCAACGCCACCGGACGCCGCAGCGTTGCAACTGGCGTCACAAATCGAATTGAAACTCGGCGACGCAGCTGCGGCCGATCGTTATGTTCGCAAGCTCCGGGCCCAGTTCCCGGACGCTGCCTATCCCCCGGGGAGTGTTTCACGATGACCAGCATCGATGCCCAACCGCCGCCGCACTTCGAGGGCTGTGGCGCGCGCCTGCGCGCAGCGCGCGAAAAAGCCGGTCTGACCCTGGATCAGGTCGGCGGCAAGCTGAAAATGCAGGTCCGCGTACTGGAATCCCTTGAGAACGAGGAATGGGGCCGGCTCGGTGCGCCGGTCTTCGTCCGCGGCCAGTTACGCAGTTATGGACGTTTGCTCGGGGTGGACGTCGATCCGACGATGACCTCGAACGGCATCCCGCACGTCCAGCCTTCGATGCTCGTCAGCCGCGTTCACACGTCGCCGATGCAGCGCATGCTCGAACAGGCCGGTCGCAGGCTCGTCTACGTGGTGATGACTGCGCTGATCGTTGTGCCGGTCTGGATGATGGCCACGCGCGGGCCGATCAACCTGCCGTCGCCGCAGGACACCACCACGCTTGACCTGCCTGCAACCGGCGCAGTCGTGCCGGAGCGCGCGGCACCCACCGAGCGCGCCACTGTGGCTGCGTCGATGGGATCCTTGCCGTCGCGGCCCGCCTCCGCGCCGGCACTGTCGATCCGCTTCAAGGGGGACAGCTGGCTGGAAGTCACCGCTGCCAATGGCGCAGCCCTCGAGAAAGGATTGGTCAAGGGCGGCATGCAGCGCAGCTACGTGAATGGCCAGGTCGCCAGCATCGTGCTCGGCAATGCATCGGCGGTGGAAGTGTCGCGGGCGGGCCAGCCGGTGGACCTTGCGCCCTTCCAGCAAGCCAACATCGCACGCTTTGCGGTATCCTCTGACGGATCGATCGCGCCGCTGGCCGATTGACGGATCTTCGGGCATCAGGCCTGTTTGTTGTGGCCGTAATGTTCGTTTTTCATGGGTCCATGGCGCGTTTCTGGCCACTCCTGTCAACTTATTGAAGACCGCGCGATCGCGCGGCGAGAAACCGCATGGCGATGGACGACCTGCTCAACGAGCATGAACAAAGCGAACGTGCCCGCGCCTGGGTGCAAAAGAATGCCTTTGGCATCATTGCCGGCATAGCACTGGGACTCGGTCTCGTGGGCGGCTGGCAGTGGTGGCGGAACCAGCAACAGGTCGGCCGTGTTGAAGCCTCGCAGCAGTACGACAAGGCCATCAAAGCCATAGCCGCCGATCCCGCCAAGTCAGCGGCCCAAGTCAAGGCGTTGAGCGGCGAAGGCCCGTATGTCGCGCTTGCCGGACTGCAGCTTGCCAAGGCGCAGGTCGACGCCAACCAGCGCGATGCCGCGATCGCCACCTTGCGCGATATCCAGAATGCCGACGCCGGACTGGCCCAGGTCGTCAACCAGCGTCTCGCGCGCCTGCTGATCGACGCCAACAAGCCCGCAGACGCGATCAAGCTGCTGGACAACACCGACAACGCTGGCATGCTCGAAATCCGGGGCGATGCATTAAGCGCATTGGGTCAGCGTAATGCCGCGCGCGATGCCTACAACAAAGCTCTGGGCAAGGTCGATGTCGGCTCGCCGCAGCGCCGTCTGCTTGAACTCAAGCTGACCGATGTCGGTGGCGTCGCACCCAAGCCGGCCGACAAGACCTGAGACACTGCGACACTGCCCGCCGGCCGCGATTGATCTACAGCAATACGATCATCGTTATCGTGGCGCCCGACTCGAGGAAGTTCACTCCATGACACAAGCTTCAATGCTCAAACGCGCCTCCGCCGTGGCCCTCTGCATGTTCATGCTGGCAGGCTGCACCACCGTCAAGGGCTGGATCGGCGGTCGCGGCAAGGACAAGGCACTGGAACCGGCCAAGCTGGTCGAATTCACGCCGTCCGCCAACATCAGTCAGCTCTGGTCGGTGTCCGCGGGCAAGGGCGAGGAGCGACTGGGCCTGCAGCAGAAACCGGCCATCGCCGATGGCCGCGTGTATGCCGCCGCAGTCGAAGGCGGCGTGCGCGCATTCGACTTGCAGAATGGTCAGTCGGTGTGGAATTACCCTTCCGAACTGCGCCTGAGCGGGGGTCCGGGTGCGGGTGACGGGCTGGTTGTAGTGGGCAGCCTCGATGGCGACGTCATTGCCCTCGATGCCGCCACTGGCGCTGAAAAGTGGAAGGCCAAAGTCGGCAATGAAATCATCGCCGCGCCGGCCGTCGGTAACGGCATGGTGTTCGTGCGCTCCAACGACGGCCGCGTCACCGCCCTCGATGCGGGCACCGGCGAGCGCCGCTGGTTTGCCAGCCACGAGATGCCCGCATTGACCGTGCGCGGCAGCGCTGCGCCAACGCTGGGCCCGGGTTATGTCTTCATCGGCAACGACGACGGCAGCGTGATCGCGCTGTCCATGACCGACGGCAGTCGGCTGTGGGACATCCCGGTGGCGCAGCCCGAAGGCCGCAGCGAGCTCGAGCGGATTTCCGACGTGGACGGCAGCCCCATCCTGGCGGATGCCACGTTGTATGCGAGCAGCTACAAGAAGCAGACCATGGCGATCGACGCGCCGAGCGGGCGTCCGTTGTGGGTGAAAGACAGCGGCGGCGCCGGCGGTGTTGGCCTCGGCACGGATCGACTGGTCGTTTCCGACTCCGCGGGCACCGTGTGGGGCCTGGACCGCGCCACCGGCAGTGCACTGTGGTCGCAACCGATCCTTGCGCGGCGCTCGTTGACCGCGCCGGCAGTGCATGGCGACTACGCGGTCGTCGGCGACTACGACGGCTACCTGCACTGGATGAAGCTCGACAACGGCGAAATGGCGGCGCGCACACGCATGGGTGGCAAGGCCATCAAGGCGCAGCCGGTCGTGGTCGACGGCGTCCTGGTCGTGCAGAACACCAACGGCGAAGTGTCCGCGTTCCGCCTGGGCCAGTAATGCCATGTTGCCGCTGATCGCCCTGGTCGGTCGGCCCAACGTCGGCAAGTCCACGCTATTCAACGCGCTCACGCGCACGCGTGATGCGCTGGTCCACGACCAGCCCGGAGTCACCCGCGACCGCAATTACGGCGTCTGCCGTCTAGAAGAAGATCGGCCATTTGCAGTCGTCGATACCGGCGGCATCGACGGCACGGATGAAGGGCTGGCCGGGGCGACCGCCAAACAGGCGCGGGCCGCCGCTGAGGAAGCCGATCTCGTGTTGTTTATCGTCGATGGCCGCGAAGGCCCATCGACGCTCGACGACGACATCCTGCGCTGGCTGCGCAAGGCCGCGCGGCCGACGGTGCTGATCGTCAACAAGGTCGATGGCCTGGATGCGCAGGCGGCCGTCACCGAATTCGCGCGCTACGGCTTCTCCGACATCATCCCGATCGCCGCTGCGCACCGGCAGGGTGTCGACGACGTGCTCGAGTACGTGCTCGAGCACATGCCCGCCGTGGGAGACACCGAAATCCTCGACAACGACCCCGAACGGGTTCGCATCGCCTTCGTTGGCCGCCCCAACGTCGGCAAGTCCACGCTGGTCAACCGCATTCTCGGCGAGGAACGGATGATCGCGTCGGACGTACCGGGCACCACGCGCGATTCAATCTCGGTCGATCTGGAGCGCGACGGACGCAAGTACCGGTTGATCGACACCGCGGGCCTGCGCCGCCGCGCGCGTGTCGAAGAGGTCGTCGAGAAGTTCTCGGTGTTCAAGACGTTGCAGGCAATCGAGCAATGCCAGGTGGCGGTCATCATGCTCGATGCCACCGAAGGCGTGACGGACCAGGACGCTACCGTGCTCGGCGCGGTGTTAGACGCCGGGCGTGCCCTCGTCATCGCGGTCAACAAGTGGGATGGGCAGACCGATTACACGCGCCAGCAGACCGAGAGCTTGCTGTCGCGCAAGCTGAGTTTCGTGGAATGGGCCGAAGCCGTGCGCATCTCTGCGCTGCACGGCTCCGGCCTGCGCGAACTGTTCAAGGCCATCCACCGCGCACACGCTTCGGCGACGCATGAATTCAGCACGGCCGATGTCACCAAGGCCGTCGAGATCGCTTACGAAACCAACCCGCCGCCAGTCGTGCGCGGCCACATCCCGAAATTACGCTACGCACATCCCGGCGGCGCGAATCCGCCGACATTCATCGTGCACGGCACACGCCTGAAGGCCTTGTCGGAAACGTACCGGCGCTATCTTGAAAACTTCTTCCGGAAGCGTTTCAAACTGGTCGGCACGCCGATCAAGTTCGTCTTCAAAGAAGGCGAGAACCCGTACAAGGACAAGAAAAACGTGCTCACCGACCGGCAGGTCGCGAAGAAGCGCCGTCTGATCCGGCATGTAAAGAAAGGCAAGTGACGGATTGGCGCCCCTGCCCGCGCCGCAATGAAGGGAAAAAAAACCAGCGAGTGAGTTTGCAAAACGCAACCCCCCGCGAAGGTGGGGTGAGGTTGCGCTTGCGGGCCACTGGCTCGCGCAGCACCGAACGCCATCGGGCTACGCCCGATGGCCGGGGATCGAAGATCCAGCAACGTTGTTCGACCACGATGTCCGGCTCTTCGTCGGAGCGGCTCTGGCCGCGAGCTTTTACATAGGCTCGTATTTCAATGAAAAGCCCACGGCTAAAGCAGCTCCTTCAAAAATCCAGTCCGACGCAGTCATCGAATGGTCGTCTGCAGGATAATGACGGCATGCAATTTCCGCACGGCGGTGCACTTTTTCCCGACATCACCCTCGGTATCCTCGCCGGCGGTCGTGCCACGCGGCTGGGTGGCATCGACAAGGCGTGGATGCTGTGCGACGGCTTGCCGCTGGTGCTGCGTTTGTGCGATGCGTTCGATGAACGCGTCGCGCGCATCCTGATCAGCGCGAATCGCGACCTGCCGCGTTACACACAGTGCGGATTGCACGCTGTGCCCGATCGCTTTACTGACGCGGGGCCACTGGCGGGCATCGAGGCTCTACTGGCTGCTTGCGAGACCGAATGGCTGTTGACCGTGCCAGTGGATGTCCTCTCGCTTCCGCCTGATCTGATCGAACGAATGGTTGCAGGCGGGCAGGGTGCGTTTGCAGAAGACGACGACGGCTTTCAGCCTTTGATCGCGTCGTGGTCTGTTGCGAAAACGCGAATAGCAGTTGAAGAGGCGCTTGCGACCCGAGCGCTCGCTGTCCATGAACTTCAGACCCGTTTGGAAATGCAGCCCACACGGTTCCATAATTTCAGTTTCGGAAACCTGAATACGCCGGATGATCTGGTCGCGGCTGGTATCACTCCAGAATCATCGCGTCCGCCTTCCCGTGAATTCCATGGCTGATTTCCCCACCCGAATACTCTTCCACGAGGCGCTTGCCATCGTCCAGCGCGCTGCTGCGTCGAACCGCCTCGCAACAGAACCACTGGCGACTTCACGCGCGCACGGGCGCATCCTGGCGCAGGACGTGATCGCATCGATGCCGTTGCCTCCCTTCGACAACAGCGCGATGGACGGCTTCGCATTTCGACATGCGGATCTAGTCGCAGGCGAAACACATCTGCGACTTGTAGGCGAACAATTCGCTGGCCGCGCACTCGACCTGGAATGTGGCCCGGGCGAATGCGTCCGCATCACGACAGGCGCGTCGATGCCCGCGTCCGCCGACACGGTGGTGATGAAAGAACGGGTCCCCCTTGAAGGCGATCATGTCGTTGTTCCGGACGACATCAAACCGGGCGCGCATGTTCGCCGCGCAGGCGAAGATGTCGGCATTGGCGATGTCGTGCTGAAAACCGGCACCGTGCTGACACCTGCACGCATCGCGATGGCGGCATCGCTCGGCATCGCGGCACTGGAAGTCTCGCAACGCCCCACGGTCGCGGTCTTCACGACCGGCGACGAACTGGTCGAGCCCGGTATGCCATTGCAGCCCGGTGAAATCTACAACTCCAATCGCGAATTGCTGATGGGACTGCTGCGCGAAGAGGGCTTGGAGCCGACTGCGTGGCCGACGCTGCCGGACGATCCGGCGCGTGTGGCATCAATGCTGCGCGATGCAGCTGGTGCATTCGATGTCGTCATCACCTGCGGTGCGGTGTCGGCCGGCGAAAAGGATCACATTCCCGAATTGCTGATCCGCGATGGCGACGTGCATTTCTGGAAGGTAATGATGAAACCGGGAATGCCCTTGCTGTTTGGTCAACTCGATCGCGCGCAGTTCCTCGGCTTGCCAGGCAACCCTGTGTCCGTGTTCGCAACCTATCTCACGCTCGGCCGCGCCTTGCTTGACGGCATGCAGGGCAGGGTGCAACCGCGCGTAACGCGTTTCGGGAAACTGGCGGCGTCCTGGCGGAAAACCCACGAACGTCGCGAATTCCTGCGCGGCAAGTTGTGCTGGCGCGCGGATGGCACTTTATCCGTGCAACCGAATCCCGCAGATGGCTCGCACCGTATGCGCGCGGCCGCAGACAGCGACGCGTTGATCGTGCTGGATGATGGCATGCGCGACTATGCGCAGGATGATGTCGTCGAAGTGCTGATTCTTTAAAATGGAGAACATTCGCAACCGCGCGATAATCCGCCCATGAGCACCCGGGAAATCACTCCGCGCGAGGCATTCCAGCGTCAGGCCCAAGGCGCCACGCTGATCGATGTGCGCCAGGAACACGAGCGCGAACTGGGCATGGCCGAGGGCGCGCTCGGCGTGAGCAAGGCCGAACTCGAAGCCGATCCTGCGCGATATGCGCGCGATAGCGATGCGGAACTGATATTGATCTGCCAGAGCGGCGGACGCTCGATGCTGGCAGCGGAACTGCTGCAGCGCAATGGCTATACCAACGTCGTTTCTGTGCGCGGCGGCACCGGCCGCTGGATCGCGGAAGGACTGCCGATCACGAAAGCAGTGGTCGGCATCGACCACGACTTCCACGAACGCTATTCGCGTCACTTGCGTTTGCCTGAGGTCGGCATTGTCGGCCAGCGCAGGCTGGAGGCATCGCGCGTATTGCTAATCGGCGCAGGCGGACTCGGCTCACCAGCTGCCTTCTATCTTGGGGCAGCCGGTGTCGGCGACCTTCGCATCGCCGACGATGACACGGTGGATCGCAGCAACCTGCAGCGGCAGATCCTGCATACCGACGCCGACATCGGCATGCCGAAGGTCGAATCGGCAGCCACTACGTTGTCCGCACTGAATCCGCGCACGCGCATCGAAGGCATTGCAGAACGCGCCACGTCGGCCAATGTCGAGCGCCTGCTGCACGATGTCGACGTGGTCATCGATGGTGCAGACAATTTTCCAGCGCGCTACCTGCTCAACGATGCCTGCGTGAAACTCGGCAAGCCGCTGGTGTACGGTGCGGTGCATCGCTTCGAGGGTCAGGTGAGCGTGTTCGACGCCGGCCGCCATCGCGGTGCTGCGCCGTGCTACCGCTGTCTTTTCCCCGAGCCACCGCCTGCGGAAGCCGCGCCGAACTGCGCCGAAGCCGGCGTGCTTGGTGTGCTTCCAGGCGTGATCGGTCTGTTGCAGGCGACGGAAGCGATCAAGTTGCTGCTCGGTATCGGCGTACCGCTCACCGGCCGCCTGCTTCATTTCGATGCACTGGCGATGCGCTTTCGCGAAACGCGCCTGTCACCCGATCCTGATTGCGCGGTCTGCGCGCCTGGCAGGGATTTCCCCGGATACATCGATTACGCAGCCTTCCGCGCGGGCACCTGACGCCGGCGGCCATGACAGCCGTGACGGCATGTTCACGCGCCTGTGCCTTCATACGCAGGCGCGTGGGTCGAAACGAATGCATTCGCACGCCGGCCATCAGGCTGCAGAAATCAAAAGGAGCCACGCATGCCCCGTTCGATGCTCGCCTGCCTCGCCCTGCTGCTTTGCCCACTGATCGGGGTCGCAGCGGACGTCTGTCCCACGCTGCGACAGCAGCAGTTTTCAGGCGACTCTGCTACGCGCATCGCCGCGGTCGCCTGCAACGAACACCAGCTCTGGTACCGGCCATTCATAGACACCAACGGACGTATCGCCAGCGGCAAGGTGTGGGAAGGCGAATCGAGCCGGCTCGATGACGGTGGCACGGAAGCGTGGCGTCGCGTCGCAATGTACTGGCGTGAAAGTGGCCTGCTGTGGCAGATGGCTGGGTTTGCTGGCGCGACCGACTGCGGCAACGCGGCCGCCGGTGGCGGTTACATGACGGCGTCGTGCCGCGCATTTGTCATCGACAACCCATGGTCAGCGGCGTTTATCTCGTATGTATTGACGAAGGCCAACCTACCGGGTTTTCGCGCGTCAGCCAGCCATTTCGATTACGTGCGCGATGCGTACCAGCGCCCGGCCGAGAACGCCTACCAGTTCCTCGATCCTGCCACTGCACGTCCAGAAACTGGTGATCTGCTGTGCAACGTGCGCATCCCGTCGCGCGCGTACGGTTACCAGGGATTGATCGCCGCCATCGACAGCGGTGCGAATGGTCTCAACATGCATTGCGACATTGTCACCGCCACCAATCCGGGCAACGACGGCACCGTGTATCTAGTCGGCGGCAATGTCCATCAGGGCGTCACCATGCGGATGCTGCCGGTGAATCGCAGCGGTGCGCTCTGGGCACTGCCGCAACGCGTTGGACCCGAACCGTTTTGCTCACCGGACACGGTGGCATCGTGCAATTTCAACCGGCTCGACTGGTCCGTGCTGTTGAAACTCAAATCACCGGCAGCGTTGGCGCAGTTGCCACGCGCGGCGCAGTCTCCTGTCGGCATGATGTCGCCGCCGGTTCCCTCTACGAATTGTTGTGTCAACTGCTTGGTCGGTGCGAATCCGCCTGTGCCGAGGTGCGCCGCGCGACCAAATCGCTAGAGCTGTTGCAGGAGCGGCTTTAGCCGCGAGCTTTTTATATACGTGGACGGAGCTCGCGGCTGTCGCTCCTACAAAAAGCAAATCACTGGGCTGCAACGAATGCGCTCAGCGTCTTGCCAAACGCAGGATCGCCATCGATTGAATTGTGCGTGGCATAGGCAAGATTGAGGACCTGCGGCTTTTTCGAGAAGGCCGCAATCAGCCGATCCGTGCTCGATGCCGGAATGACTTCATCCTTGCCCGCACGCACGACCAGCACCGGTCCGTCGTACTTCTTCAAGTTCTGCGCCGTCTCGTAACGATCCTGCATCAACCAGCGTATTGGCAGCCATGGATAGTGCGATTGCGCGACGCTCGCCATGCTGTCGAAGGGCGTGATCAATACAAGTTTCGCTACAGGCCGTTGCGACGCCACATGGCTGGCAACGGCGCTGCCGAGGCTGCGTCCGATGACCGTGATCGGCGAACCCTGCTGCCGCGCCTTGACCTGATCGAAGACCGCCAGCGCATCGGACAGCAACGCTTCCTCGCTCGGCGTGCCTTCGCTGGCACCATAGCCGCGATACGGGACGAGATAGACGCTGCTCTGCGGGAACCATTGCGCGAACTCATCGCGCATGTCCTCGATGCGTTCGGCATTGCCGCCAAAGTAAATGACCGCGCCAGGCTGGCCGATGTTGACCAGCCAGCCATTGAGCATCACGCCATTGCGCGCGATGCCGAAGTCTGTGTCCTTCGCGTTGGATATCGTCGTCTGGGGGAAGTACATCAAGTCGCGTTGCTTCGCGTACATCCATGCGCAAATGCCGGCGTAGGCGATAACGGCCATTGCGAACAACGTAAGGATCATCTTGCGTGTTCCCATGTCAGCTCCCGTGGGTGTGTTGTGCCGCCTCGAAGGCTGCCTGTTGTTCTGGTGTTGCTTTGCGTTGGTGTTTTTCTTTCCATTGCGCGAACGGCTCGCCGTAAATCGCTTCACGCCCTTCGTCTTTCGTCATCGTGATGCCGCGCGCCTCGGCCGCTTCGCGATACCAGTCGGAGATGCAGTTGCGGCAGAAACCGGCGAGGATCATCAGGTCGATGTTTTGCACGTCCGGGCGCTGCTGCGTGAGGTGTTGCAGCAACCGGCGGAAGGCGGCGGCTTCGATGGCTGTGGTTTCGTGGTCGATGATGGTCATGGCAGTCCGATTTACCCGTCATCCCAACGGCTTTCAACAGCCGGATGGCTGGTCAAGCTGGGATGCATTTTGATCTTGCCCTTTACTGGGAGCAAAGTCGCTGGGTTCCCGCCTTGCGGGAATGACGGCCCTATCCGTCAGCGTCGAGCGGTAGCCAAGCTTCCGCTGGGTTGACGGAACAGCGAGAATCCATATCCCGCTCCAACGCCTCCGACGCATGACCGCAAAGATCCTCGACGGCAAACGCATCGCCGATGACCTGCTCGACGCGCTGAAAGCGGAAGTCGATGCGCGCGTGGCTGCCGGCAAGGCGCGGCCGGGATTGGCGGTAGTGCTGGTCGGAAGCGATCCCGCGTCGCAATCGTACGTCCGCAACAAGCGACGCGCGGCCGACAAAGTCGGCATCCAGGCGTTCGATCACGATCTGCCGGCAGGCACGACTGAAACCGAATTGCTGGCCCTCATCGATAGCCTCAATACCGACCCCGGAGTGCACGGCATTCTGGTGCAGTTGCCGCTACCAGGCATTCCTGACGCGACGCGACTGATCCATCGCATCGACCCGCGCAAGGATGTGGACGGCTTCCATCCTGAAAACGTCGGCCATCTCGCGCTGCGCCAGTTCGGGCTGAGGCCCTGCACGCCGCGGGGCATCACCACGCTGCTGGGTTATACCGACCGCCCGGTACGCGGGCAGAACGCGACCATTGTCGGCGTCAGTAACCATGTCGGCCGGCCGATGGCGCTGGAACTGCTGATCGCCGGCTGCACCGTGACCAGTTGCCACAAGTTCACTCCTGCCGATGTGCTGGAGCAGTCGGTGCGCAATGCCGACATCCTGGTGGTCGCTGTCGGGCGGCCGGGCCTGATTCCGGGTGAGTGGGTCAAACCCGGTGCAGTGGTGATCGATGTGGGCATCAATCGATTGGATGATGGGCGACTGGTGGGTGATATCGGCTTCGCAGAAGCCGCCGGGCGTGCCAGCTGGATTACGCCGGTGCCGGGCGGGGTGGGGCCGATGACGGTGGCGACGTTGATGCAGAACACGTTGGAGGCGGCGGAAGCTGCTGAGGGCTCTTCGTCCCCCAAGGGGACTTCCTTGGGGGTGTAGGAGCGGCTTTAGCCGCGAGCTTTTGTGGCGAAGAGCTCGCGGCTGAAGCCGCTCCTACGAAAAGCGGGCCTGCGCGGTTACAATGGCGCGCTTCATCCCCACTGGCCCGCCCATGCTGCGCATCCAGGCTGAAGCGCTCACCTACGACGACGTCTCCCTCGTCCCCGCGCATTCGACCGTCCTGCCGAAGGACGTCTCGCTCGCGACACGCCTGACGCGCGATTGCCACCTCAATCTCCCCATCCTCGCCGCGGCGATGGACACCGTCACCGAAGCCCGTCTCGCCATCGCCATGGCGCAGCTCGGTGGTATCGGCATCGTCCACAAGAACATGTCGCCGGAACGCCAGGCCGCGCAGGTCGCGATGGTCAAGAAGTTCGAAGCCGGCGTGATCCGCGAACCGTTCACCGTCGGCCCGGAAACCACCATCGGCGAAGTGCTCAAACTTACCCGCGCCCGCAACATTTCCGGCGTGCCGGTGGTCGACGAGGGCGGCCAGCTGGTCGGCATCGTCACCGGCCGCGACATGCGCTTCGAGAAAAAGCTCGACGATCCCGTGCGCCACATCATGACCAAGAAGGATCGCCTCGTTACGGTGCGCGAAGGTGCGTCCGACGACGAAGTGATCCAGTTGCTGCACAAGCACCGCATCGAGAAGGTGCTGGTGGTCAACGACGAGTTCGCGCTGCGCGGCCTGATCACGGTCAAGGACATCCAGAAGGCGCACGACAATCCGAATGCAGCGAAGGATTCGTCGGAGCGGTTGCTGGTGGGGGCGGCGGTCGGTGTCGGCGGCGATACCGAGCAGCGTATCGAAGCGCTGGCATCGGCAGGCGTCGACGTGATCATCGTTGATACCGCGCATGGCCATTCGCAGGGCGTGATCGACCGCGTCGGCTGGGCGAAGAAACGCTTCCCGCAACTGCAGGTGATCGGCGGCAATATCGTCACCGGCGAGGCGGCGCTGATGCTGATGGATGCGGGCGCGGACGCGGTCAAGGTCGGTGTCGGTCCCGGTTCGATCTGCACCACGCGCATCGTCGCGGGCGTTGGCGTGCCGCAGATCACGGCGGTGTCGATGGTGGCCGAAGCGCTGCAGGATCGGATTCCACTGATCGCCGATGGCGGCATCCGTTATTCGGGCGACATCGGCAAGGCGATCGCCGCGGGTGCGTCGACGGTGATGGTCGGCGGCCTGTTCGCGGGCACCGAGGAAGCGCCGGGCGACATCGAATTATTTCAGGGCCGCAGCTACAAGAGCTATCGCGGCATGGGCTCGCTCGGTGCGATGGAGCAGGGCAGCAAGGACCGCTATTTCCAGGACGCGAGCGATGCGGACAAGCTGGTGCCGGAAGGCATTGAAGGCCGCGTGCCGTACCGCGGGCCACTGAGCGGCATCGTGCATCAGCTTGCTGGCGGACTGCGCGCGACGATGGGGTATGTCGGCTGCGCGACGGTCGAGGACATGCGCAGGAAACCGTCGTTCGTGAAAGTAACCGGCGCGGGCCAGCGCGAGAGTCATGTGCATGACGTGCAGATCACAAAGGAACCGCCGAATTACAGAATGGGGTGATCTACCGGTAAAAAGTGAATCGTCATTCCCGCGAAAGCGGGACTGCGAAGGCAGGATGCCGAAGCGAACATTCGCGCAGCGAATGACCCGAAGGTCGCGCCGCGGCGCGTAATCCAAGGACGTTCGAACAGTTCATCGCAATCACAACGAAAGTCCCCATGGATTCCCGCTTGCGCGGGAATGACGAGCAAGCAGATTACCGGCCCTATGACCCATTCCCATAACGACAACATCCACGCCCACAAGATCCTCATCTTGGACTTCGGCGCGCAATACACACAGTTGATCGCACGCCGCATCCGCGAAATCGGCGTGTACTGCGAAATCTGGGC
>JALYOU010000163.1 GCA_030856725.1 Pseudomonadota bacterium | reverse complement strand
ATGCAATCGTCTTCGCGTCAGCGGCCCGAAGCGCAGGGTGTCGCACAACTCGGCCAGCAGTGTCGCAACAGCGTCGGTGCGGACGAAGGGCGGCGCGTGTTCATGCAGCGGCGCATCCAGCGCGATCGTCGACAGTTGCCGGTACAGCAGCACATCCTCGCGTTGAACGCGCAATTTCGACGCAATCTGCGCGGCGCCACGAATGCGCAGGTAGGGCACTTCCTCCACGCGCGCCAGCAACGCATCGAGGCTGCCGAAATGCGCCAGCAATCCCGCCGCGGTCTTCTGGCCGATGCCCGACACGCCGGGAATGTTGTCGACCACGTCGCCGCAGAGTGCGAGGTAATCGGCGATCTGGTGCGCATGCACGCCATGTCGCGCGCGCACGCCGGCCTTTCCCCAGCGTAGATTGCGCGCGTAGTCCCATTGCTCGTCGTGGTCGTGCAACAGCTGCGACAGGTCCTTGTCGGCGGACACGATCACGCCGCGAAAGCCATGGCCCCGAGCGACATGCAACGCGGTGCCGATCAGGTCATCGGCCTCGTATTCGCAATGCGCAAGCACCGGCAGGCCCAGCGCGCTGCACAGACGCTTGCACCAGGCGAACTGGTGCTTGAGTTCCTCCGGCGCGGGATCGCGATTGGCCTTGTATTTCGGATACAGCGTGTTGCGGAAACACGAATCGTGCGCTTCGTCGAAGGCGACGACGATATGCCGGGGACGCTCGCGCTCGAGTAGTTCCAGCAGGAAACGCGCGAAGCCATGCACGGCGTTGGTCGGCCAGCCGTCGGCATCACGGAAATCATCGGGCATGGAATGCCAGGCGCGGAACACGTACAGGCTGGCATCGACGAGATACAGCGTCGGTGGTGCGACAGGCCCACCATGAGTGACGACAGGCTCACCACGAACGGTGTAGTGGCTGGTCATGGGCGCCAGTCGCTGAGCAGTAACCGCGGATCAGGCCGGTCGCGTTCCGGCACCAGCATTTTCGGCGTGCCGATATGGATGAAGCCCGCGACGACTTCATCGGAAGCCACGCCGAGCTGCGCACGAATGGTGTCGTCGTACGCGGGCCAGCCGGTCAGCCACTGCGCGCCGAAACCACAGGCCTGCGCCGCCTGCAGCAAGGCGAAACAGACACAGCCCGTGGCCAGCAGGCGTTCCTGACGCGGGATTTTCTCGTCCTCGCCCTGCGCGGCGATCACGGCGATGACCACGGGCGCATGCGCGAAGCGGTGGCGGTCTTTGTCGAGCGCAGCGTCGGACACGTCCGCATCGCGTTCGCGCGCACGCACGACCAGCAGCTCTCCCAGCGCATGACGCGCATCGCCGGCGATGCGCAGGAAACGGAACGGCACTCGTTTGCCGTGATCGGGCACGCGCACCGCCGATTGCAGCATGCGCATGAGCTGTGCATCGTCAGGGCCGGGCGCCTGCAGTTGTTTAGACGGGACCGAGCGGCGCGCATCCAGGGTCACCAGTGTTGGGATTGCCAATGGGTGCACGACCGAAGAGTTTGTATCCAACGCGGAGTTACCTGGGTTGTTTGTTCAGGTTGCGATATGCGTCACAGACTGACGTCGACCGTCAGGCATCATCGTAACGCGGCCAGGGACCCCCACGTTGGCCCGCATTCGAGACGACCCGATGAACGCTTTACAGGACAAGTCTGGATCGGGCCATGGCCCGCACGGATCGCGGCAGCCACCAACACTCATCATCGAAGCGCTCAAGCGCACCGCGCTCGACCACCTCGGCACGGTCACGCGTGGCCTCTACCGGCCGGTCGAGCTCGCGCTGCAGGACATCGAACTCGAAGCGCCTGGCACGCGCCTTCCGGATCGGGATGCACTGGCGATGTTGCGGCAGCGCGAGGCCGCGCTGGTGATGCGTTATCGCCAGCTGCTGGCCGACAGCTTCGACGAAATGCTGTCGCAATCCGGCGGACGCGTGGCCCTGAGCCTGCTCAGCGAGGACGAACTCGAGCAGCACCTGGATGGCCAACGTGTCGCCACGACGCTGGCTACGCGCCACAGCAAATCGCTGGAAGCGCTCGAGTCGCGCTTCTCTTCCTTGTGCCACGTGATGGGCCTGGGCGAGATCAGGTGCCCGGCCATCCCGCAGCGCCTGACGGAACTGCTGGTGAAAACCCTGCACGGCCAAGTGATGCCGCTGGGCCTGCGCATGCTGCTGTTCAAGCAGTACGAATCGGAATTGATCCGCATCCTCGAACCGCTCTACCAGCAACTCAACACGCAACTCGGATCGGCCGGTTACGCGCTGCACGACCGCGCTTCGTCGCTGCTGCGCATCGCGCCTGCGCGCGAGCAGGCGTTCGAGAGCTGGGAACCGGTCGCGTCCTCGCAGCAACCAAAGACGGCTTATGCAGCCGCGCCGCCGCGCTCGATGGTGGGCCAGAGGGCGTCTGCGCCGCAACGGGGTCACGGCGGCAACGGTTCGCATGAAACGAATGAAGCTTGGGGATCGCCGGCGCAGGGACGCGGCGGCGTCGCCGATGCAGGCCGGCCGGGCGGCGGCATGTCCGGCGACGAGCCGGCCGTGTCGGAAGAACTGGTGCGCGAACTGGGCATGCTGCGCGAACAACTGCATGCACTGCGCGAACACAGCAACCTGCTCGCCGCGCAACGGCCGGGCGGCGCATCCGCATTCCGCCCCGGCGTGCAGCGCCGTCCGCTGCGCACCGACGAGCTGCGTAGCGTCGCCGACGTGTTGCAGGGTGACAACAGCGGTGTCTTCGCTGCCGCGCTCGCGCAGGGTGGCGGCCGGCTGCAGGCGACCCTGCGCGATGAACTGCTGCAGGGGGCGCGACGGCTCGGCCTGGATCCCGAACACACGGCGCTCAGTGCCGAGGAAGAGGATGCAATCGACCTGGTCAGCCTGCTGTTCGAGGCGATCTGCGACGTGCACCGCCTGTGGGACGTGGGCCGCGGATTGGTGAGCCAGCTGGTGCTGCCCTACCTCAAGCTGGCACTCAACGATGACAGCCTGTTCGTGCAACCCTCGCACCCCGCGCGCCGCTTGCTGGACGTGTTGACCGAAGCCTGCGAAAGCAATCAAGGCACCACGCCGCACGATCGCGACCTGCTCGAGCGGGCCAGGCACGCGGTCGATCGCGTCATCGCCGACTACCAGGAGGACCTAAGCGTATTCGAGCTTGCCGCCAGCGAATTGAACGACCTGGTGGCCCAGCAGCGCCGCCGCATCGAACTGGCCGAACGCCGTGCGGCCGAAGCCGCCTTCGGTCGCGAGCGCCTGCAGCGGGCCCGCCATGAGGCCGCCGTCGCGCTGACGAAATGCGTGCGCGAATACCGTTTGACGGCGCCGGTGCGCCAATTCCTCAGTGAACACTGGCAGCACCACCTGGTACAGACATTGCTGCGCGACGGCAGCGATTCCGCACGTCACATCGGCGCGATGAATCTCGGCCAGTCACTGGTGGAAATCGACCTCGGCGCCGCATCCGCGCAAGGCACGACCATCGCCAACCGCCTCATCCAGCTGATGCCCCTGCTGCGCGATTGTCTGGCCAGTTCCGGACTGGAAGCCAGGGCCGCGGATGAATCCATTGCGCGGCTGGTGCGTGCGCTGGCATGGCCGGATGTGCCGCGCTCGCTGATGCCGGTGACGCGCATTGAACCCTTCGAAGCA
>JALYOU010000128.1 GCA_030856725.1 Pseudomonadota bacterium | reverse complement strand
GTGCAGGCAAGACAGGGACAGCCAGCAGCAATGCAAGAACTGAACGCAGCCATGAACGCTTGAAGCTCGCCCCTGGTGTTTCGTCATCCCGGCGCACACTGGACTGGAGAGGCCGCGGGCTGGAGTGAACATTCGCGTAGCGAGTGGCCCGACGGGCGAGCGCACAGCGCGAGTCACCCATCCTGATCTTCATGATGATCTTCATAACATCCAAGATAGGCAAATCAACATGAATCCCAGCGCACGCTGGAATGACGGAAGAATGGCGCGTTGTTCAGGCATCGGGCGCTTCCGTTATGAACGTCTCGTGTGTAGCGGTCTTGAGCCACCCACGCGGCAACATCCGCGCCAATGTCGCATCGCGCAGGAACAGGTGGTGATAGAACGCGGCCGTGGCATGAATCACCGCGAGGATGACCAGGAACCAGTACATGGTGCCGTGCCACTCCTCGGCGGCTTCGTGCAGGTCATGATTCTGGCCGACGATGTCGGGTAGATTGACCAGGCCGAACCA
Source organism: Pseudomonadota bacterium (assembly GCA_030856725.1). Taxonomy (GTDB): domain Bacteria; phylum Pseudomonadota; class Gammaproteobacteria; order Xanthomonadales; family Xanthomonadaceae; genus JALYOU01. Next base: position 6,793 of record JALYOU010000128.1, on the reverse strand, counting down.
TCGCAGCGGAAATCCTGCGGCGGAATTCAGTACCCAGCCGCTGAGCGGAATCGCCAACAGCAACGCGTACAAGCCCCAGTGCGAGAGCGACGCAATACGTTCCTGCCAGCGCGGCGTCCCGGCCACAGGACGCGGCGTGCCGGCGAACCAGCGCCACAACAAACGCAGCGTCACCAGTCCGAGAATGGTCAATCCAAAGGATTTGTGCAGCGCGTAGACCTGGATCTTGTCCGGGCCGCTGCGCAGGTCATCCATCGTCACTCCAACGGCGCCCTGGCCGATGATCAGCAGCACGATCAGCCAGTGCAGTGCCTGACTCACCGGACCCCAGCGATCGGCGGTGTTCTTCAGCGTCATGGTGTGGGCTCGGGTTCGGTTGCATCGGCAGGGGTAGTTGTTTCAGCCGAGGGTGTCTCGATATCCGGTGGTTCCCCATCCTTGCGCGTGCTGCTGCCGTCGTGATCATCGTTGTCGCCGGCACGTCCCGCGCGCACCGCTTCGGCCTCGATCCGCAACTCGACGCTATCGCCGATGACGCTCGGCCATGCATCGATGCCAAACGCCTTGCGGCTAAGTGTCGTTGTTGCAGAAAACCCCGCGGTGCGTCGGAACGGCGGCAGCGGATGCCGTTTCAATGCGTTGAACGTCACGTCCAGCCTTACTTCATTGGACACGCCGTGCAGCGTCAACGTGCCGTACACCGCGGCATGCTGCGCATCGACCGGCTCGACGCGCGTCGAAAAAAAGGTCGCAACCGGATGGTCGTCCGCATCGAGCAGGTTGTTCGCGAGAACGGCGCGATTCCATTTCTCGTCGCCAAGATCGAGGCGCGTCAGGGGCACACTGACTTCGACATTGGCCACGCTCCAGTCGTCCGCATCGAACACCAGCGCGCCGGTGCTTCCCGACACGGTACCGATGGCCTTGGAGAACCCGGCATGTTCAACGGCGAACATCACCCGTGTGTGTACGGGATCCAGCGCGTAACGCACGCGGTCCGCGGCCATGGCGTAGTTGCACGCAAGCATGGACAGGGCGGCGAGCGTGACCAATGCAATGGCGCGGGCAGCGAGCATGCACGGATTGTAGGGTGGGCCTTGGCCCACCACCACGCCGAGCATGAACGATGGCCGAGCTGCGATTACGGTGATTTTGACAAAAGGTAGTGGGCTGAGCCCCACCTTGCGAAAACACTACGCCTTGCATCCGCAACGCGGCGTTGCGACCATCCGCCGGGGCCGCAAGGAAGGGCCCGCTGAAACCGGAGGGATCCCATGTTGCGCACAATGCTGGTGCTGGCCGTTCTTTTTTTTACACCGTTGCGCGTCCTGGCCGGGGTGCCGGAGTTACCGCAATTCCGGCGCTACGGTTTCGAGCATGGATTGCCCCGAAGTACCAATCACATCGGCGTGGACCGGCAAGGGTATGTGTGGGTCGCCACGAGCGATGGGCTTGCGCGATTCGACGGCATCGACTTCAAGCTCTGGCGACGCGAAGTCGGCGCGATCGATACCCTTCCTGACAATGTGGTCGAAACCATTTTCGTGGACGCTCGCAACCGGGTATGGGCGGCCACGCCGGGTGCGCTGAGCGTCATCGACGCGGATCGCAAGCACGTGCGCGCACTGCGCCTTTCCGAGGCGTTGGCCGGCTGCGGTAGAAACGTCACCGCCATGACTGACGCCGCCAACGGCGGCATGTGGATCGCAACAAGCAACGGCGATCTCTGCCAACGGAATGGTGAAGGGCAGGTCCAGCGTCATGCGGCGTTGGCAAGGCGCGGAATCCCTATCTATGCGTTGCTTGTAGACGGGCGTGGCCGCCTGCTTCTTGGCACCGGCGATGGCCTGATGCATTTCGAACGAGGAGCATTCCATCGCATAGCGGGCGACACCTTCAGCGAAACCCTGATCTCCATGTTGACGATCGAGCCGGACGGCGCACTTTGGATCGGAAGCGAGAAAGGCCTGCACCGCCTGCTGGCAAGCGACAAGGCAGTACCAGCACCCTGGCGATTGCCGGCCAGCGCTACACACGCATCGGTGTTGCGGGATCGTCATGGTGATCGCTGGATCGGCACGATGCAGGGCTTGTATCGCGACAACGGCAAATCGTTCGCCCTTGTCCGTAACCCAAACGCGCAGGCTCCGCTGGATCAGGAAAGCGGCATCCTTTACATGCAGCAGGATCTTGAAGGCGGCCTGTGGCTGGTGACGTATTCGCAGGGCGTGATGTACCTGCCGCCGGATTGGGATCGCTTCGCCATGGTCGATTCAGCCGGCGGCCGCCAGCTGGAAGGCTTGGACCTGCGCGATGTCGCTGCCGATGGCGCGGGGGGATTCTGGGTGGCCACCGCGACAAACCTGTACCGGCTGGACAGAGCCAGTCGCGTGTTGCGCAACGTGGCCACCAATTCGACCTTGGGCGTGCAGTGGATTCATACATTGCGCGCGCGCCGCGACGGTACCTTGTGGATCGGCCATGCCTCTGGGCTGGTTCTGTTTGATCCGGCGACCAACCAGGCCACGAACCGGCTGACGAGGGCTTCATCCCACCTTGAGGGTGCGGTCGACGGGATCGTGGAAACGGGCAATGGCACGATCTGGATCAGCAGCAGCACCCATCGCAGCTTGCGCGCATTCGACGCGACTGGCCGCCTTTTACCGGGTTCAGTCTTCGATTGGGACGGGAAGGTGGATGCCGCAGTCGTGCGGCTGGATGCAGCGGGCATACCCTGGCGCTCCAGTCGCGGCAATCTGTTGCGCTGGAATGGACGGCATTTCCGCAGCTATCGGCTTGTGCCAGGTGCTGACGTCGATACATTCGCGTTTGCGGGCAACCTTGTCTGGGTTTCGCGCTTCGGCGCGCTGGAAGTGTATGAGTGGAATGGACATGCGCTTGTCCTGCGCGACCGCATCGACAGCGACGAGGGCCTGCCTGCGGTGGCTGCCAGCGGCATGTTGATCAGTTCGCGCGGCCAGGTCTGGTTGAACACCTTGCGGGGTTTGGCGCTGTATTCGCCGGCGCAACGCCGTCTTCGCCTGTTCGGCGCACAGGATGGGCTGGTGGACCCGGATGTATCGCTGGCGGAGCCGGTCTTGGGTGAAAACGGGACAGCGCTGGCGATGTCGACGACAGGTCTCGTGTTGTTCGATGCCGAAATGCGCATGCCAGGCATGTCGATGCCTCGACTGGTCATCGAAAACCTCAGTGCGATGCGCAATGAGGATGCCGTGCACTTCGATACTGTCCGCCCGGTCCTGTTGCAACCGTACGACCGTGACCTGCGCGTCAATGCGCGCCTGCTGTCCTTCGCCGATCCGCATTCGCATCGTTACCGCTTCAAGCTCGATGGCTACGACCCGGACTGGGTAGCGCAGCACGCCAACGGCGAGCGTGTGTTCTCGCGTTTGGATGCGGGCCGTTACCGGTTGCATGTGCAGGCGGCCGGATCCGATGGCGCGTGGTCGAACCGATGGACGACATCCATCGTGGTATCACCGCCATGGTGGCGCACGCCTCAATCGCTCGTTGCGTTCGTACTTCTGGCCGCGCTGTTGCTCTTTTGGCTTGCACAGCAGTACCGGGAGCGCCTCAAACGCCGGCATGCACTGCAACTTGCCATGCACACGCGCGATGTCGCCGAGCAGGCCTCGCACGCCAAGACCCGCTTCCTCGCGACGCTCGGCCACGAAGTGCGCACGCCGATGACCGGCGTGCTGGGGATGAGCGAACTGCTACTCGGCACGCAGTTGGATACCCGCCAGCGCGGTCATGTCGAATCCATCCGCCGCGCGGGCGATCACCTGCTGCGGCTGGTCAACGACGCGCTGGACCTGGCGCGGATCGAGGCCGGAAAACTCGACTTGGACATCGAACCCTTCGAATTGCGGGCGCTGGTCGATGAGATTGCCGTGCTGATGGCGCCGATCGCCGAGCGCAAGGGATTGCAGTTCACAGACGCCATCGATTCCAGCGTGCCGCGTTGCCTGCGCGGCGATTGCGGACGCGTGCGCCAGATCCTGCTCAACCTCGTCGGTAACGCGATCAAGTTCACCGAGCGCGGCGAAGTCAGCCTGCGGGTCACGGCGTTGCAGCCGCACGCCATCCGTTTCGAGATCGCCGATACCGGCCCCGGTCTCAACGACGAACAATGCGCGCGCCTGTTCCAGCGCTTCGAGCAGGCGGACGGCGCACGCACCGCCGCACGCCATGGCGGCAGCGGCCTCGGCCTTGCCATCAGTCAGGAACTTGCTGCGGCGATGGGCGGCAGCATCCGTGTGGACAGCGCCATCGGCAAAGGCACGTGCTTCTGCGTCGAATTGCCACTGCTCGAGGCTGATGAAGAGGATTGCACGACACGCGCGCCGATCTTCAAGCACGAACGTGCCGACAACGAATTGCAGATCCTTCTCGTGGAAGACGATCCGACCGTGGCCGATGTCATCGCCGGCCTGCTAGGCCAGCGCGGTCATCACGTCACCCACGCCGCGCACGGCCTTGCCGCGCTGGTCGAAGTTGCGCGCACCCGGTTCGATGTGGGGTTGCTCGATCTCGATCTGCCCGGCATGGACGGGTTGGCCTTGGCGCGACACCTGCGCGCCCAGGGCTTCACGGCGCCGCTGCTCGCAGTCACGGCACGTTCGGATGCCGATGCGGAATCGCAATCGGATGCGGCCGGCTTCGATGGCTTCCTGCGCAAACCGGTGACAGGGGCGACCCTCATGGCTGCGGTCGAAGCACTGGTCTGCCTCGAAGCCTTCCCAATCCATGCAACCCTTCGTCCTGTCGGTGCATCCAACGACCATCGACCTGGAGCCCGCGCATGAAACCATTCCTGTCCTGTGTGCTGCTGCTGTGCAGCCTGGCCTGCAATACCGCAAATGCCGCGCTGGAGATTTCTCTGGTGCCTCAAAAGCCATTGGTAGAGCGGGGACGCAGCGACCAGCGCCTGAACTTCGATTTGTTGTTCGCAAACCCGGGCGAACAGGCGTTGGAACTGCAATCGCTCGAAATCACCCTGTTCGATCCGCAGGGCCGATTCATTTCGCAGCGGCGCCTGGACGGCAATGGCGACAGTGCCACCAAAAGCATCCTTACGATCCCCAATCGCGTGTTGCCGGCGAAGGGGCGGCTGGTGGTGTTCAATCCTTTCTCGCACTTCGGGCAGGACCTGTGGCTGGGCGATCTGCGTTATGAGGCGGTGTTCGGGGGCGGCAAGGACCAGCCGGAGCAACGCGTCAACATTCGCGTGTCGCCGCAGACGTTCACTCCGCGCACGCATCTGCAATTGCCGGTGGGCGGCGAAGTCTTTGTGCATGATGGGCATGACCTGACCGCACACCATCGCAGGCTGGACATCACCGGTGGGATGACCACGCATTTCGGCATCACCGGCAATTTCATGCGCTATGCGCACGACTTCACCATCGCCGATGCGCAGGGGAAACTCTATCGGAACGAGGGCCGACAGCCGGAAGACTGGTTCGGATACGGTGCGCCGATCCTCACGACCGGAGACGGTGTGGTCACCAGCATGCATGACGGCATGCCCGACAACCGCAAAGGCGCGCCGCCACCGTTCGACCAGGCGGCGATCATGAAGAATCTCAGGCTGTTCCTCGGCAACTACATCGTCATCGACCACGGCAACAGCGAATTCAGTGTGTTCGCCCATCTGCAGAATGGCAGCATCAAGGTGAAGCCGGGCCAGCGCGTAAAACGAGGCGAGCACATTGGCGCCATGGGGATGTCGGGCGATGCGTTCCTTGTCCACCTGCACTACCAGCTGCAGTCAGGACCCGATTTCGAGGAAGGCCTGCCTGCGTACTTCGAGAACGTGCGGGTGCGCAACGGTCAAGGCTGGAGTCAGGCTGCGACGATGCCAGTGGATAGCGGCGATGTGGTGATGACCGCGCAGTGACGACTCAGCGTCTGCTGTGCGCGTGCACCGCGTCGACCAGTGCGCCGACATGTTCCGGGTTCATGTCCGGCGAGAGGCCATGGCCAAGGTTGAAGATGTGGCCTTCGCGCGAACCGTTGTTGCCTTCGGCATAGTCGTCGAGCGCGCGTTTGGCCTGCGCGCCGATTGCATCGGGGGAGCCGTACAGCATCGCCGGATCGAGATTGCCTTGCAGCGCGATGCCGCTTCCGATGCGGCGGCGTGCGTCGCCGAGTTCGATGGTCCAGTCGACGCCGAGCGCATCGGTGCCGCTCGCGGCGAGTTCTTCCAGGTACGGCGCGTTGCCCTTGCCGAACAGGATCAGAGGTGCGTGTTCCGCACCTTGTCCGCGCTCGAGTTCGCGCGCAATGCGCACCAGGTACGGCAGCGAGAATTCCCGGTACATCGACGGCGACAACGCGCCGCCCCAGGTATCGAACACCTGCAGCACCTGCGCGCCAGCCGCGTGCTGCGCGGCGAGGTAGGCGATGACGGCGTCGGTGTTGATCGACAGCAGACGGTGCAGGGCCGCCGGATCGTTCAAGGCCAGCGCCTTGATGCGCGAAAAATTTGCGCTGCCGCCGCCTTCCACCATGTAGCAGGCCAGCGTCCAAGGACTGCCTGAAAACCCGATCAGCGGCACGCGGCCATCCAGCTCGCGGCGGATCACGCGCACGGCGTCCATCACGTAGCGCAGTTCGGTTTCCATGTCCGGAACACCGAGTCTTTCGATGTCTTGCGCGTTGCGGACAGGCCGCTCGAACTTCGGGCCTTCGCCTTCGACGAAGTACAGCCCCAACCCCATCGCATCGGGCACGGTCAGGATGTCGGAAAACAAAATCGCGGCATCCA
>JALYOU010000113.1 GCA_030856725.1 Pseudomonadota bacterium | reverse complement strand
GGCAAAGTCTGCATCGAGGCCTGCATCCGCATCGGCTATCGCGGCGCTGGCACGTTCGAATTTCTGTACGAGGACGGCCGCTTCTATTTCATCGAGATGAACACCCGCATCCAGGTGGAACATCCGGTGACTGAAATGATCACCGGCATCGACCTGGTGCGCGAGCAGTTGATGATCGCCTCGGGACTGAGGTTGTCGCTGAAGCAAAGCGACATCGTGCTCCACGGCCACGCGATCGAGTGCCGCATCAACGCCGAGGATCCCGATTCGTTCCTGCCGTCACCCGGCCTGATCAAGCACTTCCATGCCCCCGGCGGCCCCGGCGTGCGCGTGGATTCGCACATATACGAAGGCTACAAGGTGCCGGCCAATTACGACTCGATGATCGGCAAGCTCATCGTCCACGGCGCCACCCGCGAACAGGCGATCTGCCGCATGCGCGTCGCGCTGAGCGAGATGGTGGTCGACGGCATCAAGACCAATATCCCCTTGCAGCAACGCATCCTGGCCGATGGCGGATTCCAGCAGGGTGGGCAGAACATCCACTATCTGGAAAAGCGGCTGGCGGAGCGGAAGGAAAAGTCGCTGTCGATTGTGTGATCGATGATTCCGTCAGCGATTTGTAATGCATCGCATGCATCTCGCTTACGATGCGGCCTCGATGCCCGGGAACCGTGATGCCCTTCCTCGAACTCACCCTGCGCTGCCGTGAATCCGAACAGCCCCGCTACGAGGATGCGCTGGAAGACGTCGGCGCGTTGGCCATGACGCTGCTCGACGCCGATGCCGACACCGCCAATGAGCACGCCATCCTCGAACCCGGCGTCGGCGAAACGCCGCTGTGGGATGCGATGGTGCTGACGGCATTGTTCCCACACGACGCCGATCCGTTGCTGGTGCTGACCGAACTGGAAGCCTTCGATCCTGCGCTCGACTGGGCGCAGGCGCGTTTTCGCCAGGTCGAGGACCAGGACTGGGAACGCGCGTGGATGGACCAGTACGCGCCGATGCGCTTCGGCACGCGCACCTGGATCGTGCCGTGGAATCACGATCTTCCCGTTGAAGCCGATACCCGTGATGCAGCCATCGTGCGTCTCGATCCCGGGCTTGCATTCGGTTCCGGCACGCATCCCACTACTTCACTGTGCCTGCAATGGCTCGACGCGCTCGCTACGGGCGATGGCCTGCAGGGCAAGCACGTGCTCGACTTCGGCTGCGGCAGCGGCATCCTCGCGCTGGCCGCACTCAAACTCGGTGCCGCGCATGCGGTGGGCGTTGACACCGATCCGCAGGCGCTGCTCGCCACGCACGACAACGCGCAGCGCAACGGCGTCGGCGCGCAGCTCGATGCGTACCTGCCGGACGACGAACCCGTCGCCGGATATCCCGTTGTCGTGGCGAACATCCTCGCCTCGGCGCTGGACCTGCTGGCCGACAAACTCGCCTCGCGCGTGCAGGCCGGTGGACGCATCGCGCTGTCGGGCATCCTCAAGGGACAGGAAGACGAACTACTGCTGCGCTATGGCACATTCTTCGATGCGCTGTCGGTGACGCAGGAAGGTGACTGGGTGCGCATCGACGGCGTGCGCAGGCATGCTTGATTCGAACCAGCATTGAAGCCGTCATGTTCGTGAATTGCCCGTACTGCCAATCGCTTGTCGCCATCGACGCCGTCACCGGCGTGGCGCCGGAGCATTGCCCGTATTGCGATGGCGCGATTGCGGTTGCACCCACGGAACCGGACGCTTCCGTGCAGCTGGACGCACGGGATGTTGCTGAAGCCAGCAGCGCATCAGCTTCCGACGTCTCACCCGACCAAGCGGCGGAAATCGATGCGCCTGGGACCGACGATGGCGCCGCGTTGGAAGCGGAGGCCGCACCCGCCGCGCAAACGCCGCAGCCCACGCCAACAGGGAGAAAACGTCGCAAAAACACCGCTCCGAGCTTCGCGAGGCGATCCACCACTAGCGAAGTCGCCACACCCAAAGCACGCTGGCCCTGGCCGCTGGCGGCAGCGTTGCTGCTGTTGCTGCTGCTGCAACTCGTCCTCGCCGATCGCGCATCGCTGGCTGCGTCTCCACGCTGGCGCGCGGCGATCGTCAACGTCTGCAATGCATTGCGCTGCGATCTTCCGCCGTGGCGCGAGGTCGGCGCATTCACCATGCTCACGCGCGACGTGCAGGCGCATCCCGGCGTCGCCAACGCCTTGCGCATCCGCGCCGCATTCCGCAACGATGCGCACTGGCCACAACCGTGGCCGCAACTGGTGGTCACGCTGTCCGATGCCAGTGGCCGCGTCACCGGCAGCCGCACATTCACTGCCAGCGAATACCTGGGCGACACGCCGACGCAGAAACTCATCGCAACCGGCCAGACTGCCGCCGTCGCGCTCGAAATCAGGGAGCCCGCGCCCGCCACGGTCTCGTTTTCTTTCGACTTCAGATAACTGTCTGTTGTTTTTGCGATCAATGCGGCAGTTCTCATTGGCGAGCGCGCCGCGACCGCGCTAGACTCCTTTCCCCGTCGTGACATCCGGCGGCGAAGTTTTCCGGGGACGCCGCTTGAACACCGCAACCGATCGCATCGACAACGCCAGCCGAAGCACACCGCGCACACCGTTGCGTGAGCATGTCTCCACCTCGGTGCGGCGTTACCTGCGCGATTTGAACGGCTGCGACACCGCCGACCTGTACGACGTGGCATTGCGGGAGTTCGAGATCCCGCTCTTCGTCGAAGTCCTGAACCACTGCGACGGCAACCAGAGCCGCGCCGCGATGATGCTCGGCATCCATCGCGCGACGTTGCGCAGGAAGTTGAAGGATTACGGGCTGGGCTGAGCGAGTTGCTGGTTGCTGGTTCGTAATGGCCGGTGTCACGCGGATTGCATCGCGCGAATCGCCCGGCTCTTCGTAGGAGCGCCTCTTAGGCGCGAGCTCTTTCGCGTCACATAGCAGGATCAAACGCTCGCGGCTAAGAGCCGCTCCTACAAATGCACCGTTCCTGTGGAATGCGCGGGCAACGTCGAAAGCCGGTGGCACCCCGCCGCTATAATTCGCCCTCTTTCACCGCACGAAACTCACTGCATGTCCACCGACCGCCTGCCCATCCGCCGGGCCCTATTGTCCGTGTCCGACAAAACCGGTCTGGTCGAGCTGGCGCGCGCGCTGGCCGCGCGCGGTGTCGAGCTGCTCTCCACCGGCGGCAGCGCCAACGCACTGCGCGAGGCGGGCCTGGACGTGCTCGACGTGGCCGATGTCACCGGGTTTCCCGAGATCATGGACGGTCGCGTCAAGACGTTGCATCCGAAGATCCACGGCGGCCTGCTCGGCCGCGCCGGCACCGACGATGCGGTGATGGCCGCGCATGGCATCGCACCGATCGACCTGCTGGTGCTCAACCTGTATCCGTTCGAGCGCGTCTCGGCCGACCCGCGCAACACATTCGATACCGTCATCGAGAACATCGACATCGGCGGCCCGGCGATGCTGCGCGCCGCGGCGAAGAACTTCGCGCATGTCGCCGTCGCCACGAATCCATCGCAGTACGCGGCCTTACTGGACGAACTCGCCACGCACGACGGCACCCTGTCGGCGAAAACACGTTTCGCGTTGTCGGTGGCCGCGTTCAACCGCGTTGCGCAATACGACGCCTGCATCAGCGACTATATTTCCTCGATCGGCGATGACGGAAAACGCGCGACGTTCCCCGCGCAATTGAACGGCAACTTCACCAAGGTCATGGACCTGCGCTACGGCGAGAATCCGCATCAACAGGGCGCGTTCTATCGCGACCTGTATCCGTCGCCGGGCACGCTGGCGACGTTCACGCAGCTGCAGGGCAAGGAGCTCAGCTACAACAACCTGGCCGATGCCGATGCGGCGTGGGAATGCGTGCGCCAGTTCGCGCGCCCGGCCTGCGTCATCGTCAAGCACGCCAATCCCTGCGGCGCGGCCGAAGGTGCCGCCTGCGGCGATGCGTACGAGCTCGCTTATGCGACCGACCCCACCTCGGCCTTCGGGGGCATCCTCGCCTTCAACACGCGGCTCGATGCGGCCACGACGAAAGCGATCCTCGACCGCCAGTTCGTCGAAGTGCTGATCGCGCCGGAATTCAACGACGATGCGCTCGCTTACTGCACCAGGAAAGCAAATGTCCGCGTGTTGCGGATTCCGCACGGCGATGGCGGCAACTGGTTCGACACCAAACGCGTGGGCTGCGGCCTGTTGATGCAGACCGCGGACGACCGCGTCGTCACCCGTGATGAACTGAAAGTGGTCACGCAGCGCACGCCGACCGATATGCAGTTCAACGACCTGTTGTTCGCCTGGCGCGTGGCGAAGTACGTCAAGTCCAATGCGATCGTGTACGCGAAGGAGGCACGCACCATCGGCATCGGTGCCGGCCAGATGAGCCGCGTGGTCAGCGCGAAGATCGCCGGCCTGAAAGCCGACGAAGCGGGCTTGGTGGTGCCCGGTTCGGTGATGGCCAGCGATGCATTTTTTCCGTTTCGGGATGGCATCGATGCTGCCGCCGCAGTCGGCATCAAGGCCGTGATCCAGCCCGGCGGTTCGATGCGCGACAACGAAGTGATCGCCGCAGCGGACGAGCACGGCATCGCGATGGTGTTCACGGGTGTGCGGCATTTCCGGCATTGAACCGAACCTGTTTTTGATTGTCATCCCCGCGTAGGCGGGTTCCAGCGACTTTGCTGTCTGTACCACGCAGTCATTCTTCAAATATGGAACCAAGAACCAAGGTCACTGGATTACCAGCTACGCTGTTATAAAGCGCTTCCCGCCTTCGCGGGAATGACGAAGCTGGGGATTCACCGAAATGAAAATTCTTGTCGTCGGTGGTGGCGGTCGCGAGCACGCATTGGCATGGAAGCTCGCGCAATCGTCGCGCGTCACTGAAGTGCTGGTCGCGCCGGGCAATGCAGGCACGGCAATCGAAGGCAAGTGCCGCAATGTCGCGATCAGTGCGACGGATATCGAAGCGCTGCTCGATCTGGCGAAATACGAAGACGTGTCAGTCACGGTCGTTGGCCCGGAACAACCCCTCGTCGCCGGCATCGTCGACCGTTTCCGCGCCGAAGGCCTGCGCATCTTCGGCCCCACCGCTGCCGCTGCGCAGCTGGAAGGCAGCAAGGCCTTTGCCAAGGACTTCCTCGCGCGCCACAAGATTCCCACCGCGCACTACGCCGTGCACACAGAACTCGATGCCGCACTCGCACATGTGCGTACCACCGGCGCGCCGATAGTGATCAAGGCCGACGGACTGGCTGCCGGCAAGGGCGTCATCGTTGCGATGACATTGCAGGAAGCCGAAGCCGCCATCACCGACATGCTCCAAGGCAACGCCTTCGGCGACGCCGGCGCGCGCGTCGTCATCGAGGAGTTCCTCGACGGCGAGGAAGCCAGCTTCATTTCCATTGTCGACGGCACGCACGCATTGCCGATGGCAACCTCGCAGGACCACAAGCGCGTCGGCAATGGCGACACCGGTCCCAACACTGGTGGCATGGGCGCGTATTCGCCCGCGCCGGTGGTGACGCCTGACGTGCATGCACGCGTGATGCGCGAGATCGTCGAACCGACCGTGCGCGGCATGGCCCGCGACGGCGTGCCGTTCACCGGCTTCCTCTACGCCGGCCTGATGATCGACGACGCCGGCGTCCCCAAAGTGATCGAGTTCAACGTGCGATTCGGTGATCCGGAAACGCAGCCGGTGATGCTGCGCCTGCAATCGGACCTGCTGGATCTGATCGACGCCGCCATCGATGGCACCCTCGCCACCGCGCATGCACAGTGGGACCCGCGCCCCAGCCTGGGCGTGGTGATGGCCGCTGAAGGCTATCCCGACACGCCGCGCACTGGTGACGCCATCAATTCGATGGACGTGCCCGATGTGGACGACACCAAGGTCTTCCACGCCGGGACAAAACTCGACGGCCAACATCCTGTCACCGCCGGCGGCCGCGTCCTGTGCGTATGCGCGCTCGGCGACAGCGTGGCCGATGCGCAAGCAAAGGCGTACGCGGAAATCGCTGGCATTTCCTGGCCGGGCGAGTTCCATCGACACGACATCGGCTGGCGCGCGATCAAGCGCGAGCAGAAAAAAGCGCCACCGTAGGATGCGGTAAGCAGTGCGCGACGCACCTTACAAAGGCAATACGCGCCGCCTTATTCCGGACACAAAAAAAGCCCCGCCGTAGCGGGGCTTCTCTTTGCATCGACAAACCCTTGCGCGCTTAGAACTTCAACCCCACACGCGCATAGTAAAAGCCGCCATTGAACCCATACGGCGCGTGCACCGGATACTGCGCGCCGGCCACCGCGGCACCCCACGGGTTGTCCTCCGGCACCTTGTCGAGCAGGTTCTGCGCGCCGACGCTGAAGTACAGCCCGGAGTCGAATTTCCAGCCCAGTTCCGCGTCCAACGTAATCGCGCTGTCGCCGTAGATCGGCAGACCGCCGTCCTCGGCCCGCACGACGTCGCTGTCCAGGTGATCCTCGTAGAACGCCCCGTAGTAGTTCACGCGCAGGTTGGCGTTGAACACGTCGCGTTGGTGGTTGATCGCGAAATAGCCCTTGGTGCGGGGCAGTGATTCCTCGATCTTCTTGATCCGCGCCTCACTGATGATGCCCGGAGTGAAGTCGTCGACTTCGGTCTTGTTCCAGTTGGCCGCCAGCGAATAGGTCGTGTCGCCGCCGAAGTGTTCGCTGGTGTAGCTGGTGACCAGGTCCACGCCGCTGGTGGTGGTGTCGAAGTCGTTGACGAAGAAACCCACCCGGCTCAGTGACCCCAGATCCGGGCGCCCACGGCGTGCCAGCTCGGCACGCTGCGCCGCGGTCACGTCGAAGTCGGTACTGCGCGCAATGCGGTCCGACGTTTCGATGCGGTACGCGTCGAGCGTCGCCAGCCATGCGCCGCTGTTCCAGACCAGGCCCAGGGAGGCGTTCCGCGATTCCTCCGGTTGCAGGGCCTCGGCGCCGGGGAACAGACCCTCAAGCAGTGCCGGTGGCAACGTGGCGGTGTCACGCAGCTCGCCGTCGATGAACGCCGTGGTCACCTGGCTGACGTTCGACTGGCCCGGCGTCGGTGCACGGAAGCCGGTGCTCACCGCGCCGCGCAGGGCGAAGGTGTCGGTGAAGTCGTAACGACCGGTCAGCTTGCCGTTGGTGGTGCCGCCAAAATCCTCGAAGTCCTCATGCCGCACTGCCGCGGCCAGTAGCAGCCGTTCGGTGAAGCGGGCCTGCAGATCCAGATACACCGCCCAGTTGCTGCGGCTGAAGGTGCCCGCCGTGCTTGGATTGAAACCGGGGAAGCCGTTGGAGCCGATGCTGAAACCTTGGCTGGTCAGCGGCCCGATCGCGGTGGACGGGCCATCGCCGCCCTTGATCTCGAACTCCTCCTCGCGCCACTCCACGCCCGCCGCCATCCCCACCGGCTCGGTGGTGAAGCCGGTCTCGAAGTCCCTGCCCACGTCAAAGTTGAAGTTGGTCTCGGTCTGCACGTTGCCGCCGGGCGCGAAAAGATTGGCGGGGGGCTGATTGGGCCCGAGCGAAGCATTGACCGTGTTGCGCATGAAGAAGTCGATCTCGTTGCGGCCGTAGGAGCCGCTCAGGTCCCAGTGCCAGCCGTCGCCCCACCGGCCCTTGACGCCTGCAACAACCGCCGCATCCCGCATCTCGCCGCCAAACTGCGGAGTGAAGCCGCCCGGGAATTGCGAGAGGAAGGTGAAGCAGTTCGACGGCAAGGCGCGGACCGCGGCACCGACGCCCGCGTACGGCAACAACGCGCCATTGGCACCGCGCAGGGCGATGGTCGGACACGCGGCGCCATTGAGCGAGCCGACCAGCAGCGTCGACCCGCCATCATTTGAATACACGCCGCCACGCGTGGTGGGGTTGCGGTAGTAGAACCCGCCCGTCACGTCGCGCTTGGCGTAATTGCCGAAGAGATAGGTATCAACGCTGTCGCCATTCATGCCCAGGTTGGCGACGAACTTGATGTCCTTGTCGACATCCGGGGAGCCCCAGACCTGTGCCGGGTTGGGCACGTCGGGGTAGCCCGCCGCTGCGACCGCCGCGGCGTCATCGCGCTGCACGCTGCGTGAGGTCGAACCGGCGGTGCGCCACTCCGCGGTCAGGGTGGCGAAGCCGTTCTCGGCCAAGGGGAACCCGAGCTGCGAACTGACCTGCCCGGTGAAGCCGTCCTCCTCGTAATGCTGGCCGGCGAACATCTCGAATGTGCCGCCGTGGTTGAGCTGTTTGAGGCTGAAGTTGATCACGCCGGCGATGGCGTCGGACCCGTACTGCGCGGCCGCACCGTCGCGCAGCACTTCCACCTGCTCCAGCGCCAGCGACGGGAACACCGAGATGTCGGGACCTTGCGCGCCATCGGACAGGCCATGGCCCAGGAAGGTGATGACCGCCGCGCGGTGGCGGCGCTTGCCGTTGACCAGCACCAGCGTGTTGTCCGGCGGCAGGCCGCGCAGGTTGGCCGGGCGGACCAGGGTGGCGGCGTCGTCGATCGGGATCGTGCTGACGTTGAACGACGGCACCAGCACGCGCAGCTTGTCGAGGATGTCCACCGACGGCTGGTTGTGGAATTCCTCGCCGCCGAGGATGTCGATCGGCACCGCGGAACTGGATTCGGTGCGCGGCTGCGTGCGCGAGCCCAGCACCGACACCGTTTCCAACCGGGCGGGTTCGTCGGTGGCTGCGGGGTCGGACGCCGGCGTGGTCTGCGGCGGCGGCGGGGTCTGTGGGTTCTGCGCGACTGCCAGCCCGCTGGCGGAAAGGGCGGCGGCCATCAAGGCCAGCCTGACACCTGCGGCCAGCGCACTGGCCGGAAACGCACGCGGGGGTTTCATGCTCGTTTTCATCGTCGTCTTGCTCCGTGAAGAAGATGGTGTGTGGACGGAAACGGTCACCCAGCCCCCTGTCGTGAACGCCCGGAGCTTCTTAACAGAAATTTGACAATGCTGGCAAATGCTTTGTGACCTGGATCACGTGTCACGACCAAGTCAAAAGCTGCCTCAGGCCGGGCCAATTGCACCGCCGCAACGCCGGCTGATGCGCACCTTTTTTGTAGGAGGGCTCTCAGCCGCGAGCTATTGCTTTTCGGTGTTAACCAACGAGCTCGCGGCCGAACCCGCTCCTACGCCCCGAAGGAAGTCCCTTGGGGACAAAGAGAACCGTCTACGCCAAGCTCAATCAGACGTGCTGGTCCACCAGCAGCGGATTCCCGTCCGGATCCACCACCACAAAACTCGCTGGTCCGGTCGTCGCCTCATCCGCCTCCTGCTCGAACCGCACGCCTTGCGCCTTCAGTTGGCGCTGCAGGTCACGCACGTCAGTGAAACTCGCGAGCTGCTGCGCGTTGCTGTCCCACCCCGGATTGAAGGTCAGGATGTTCTTCTCAAACATGCCCTGGAACAGCCCGATGACGCACGCACCGTTCTTCAGGATGAGCCACCCTTGCGACGCGTCGCCGCCAAACACTGCGAAGCCGAGCGTTTCATAGAACGCCTTCGATGCTGCAAGATCCTTGACGCTCAAACTCACCGAGAAATTGCCGAGTTCCATGCCGATCTCCTGCGTGTGAAAGTCGATGCAGTGTGTCGCTGCGTAATGGGGTGTGCGTCGATTGCCCGATGACAGCTGT